>JBMFXK010000052.1:0-10362 GCA_049964315.1 Clostridia bacterium
ACCATCGATGGGGCGGACGCCAAGGACCTCGATGACGCCATTTCGCTGAAAATGGGGGATGAGGGATACGAGCTTGGCGTCCACATCGCCGACGTGAGCCACTATGCCCCCGAAGGCTCGCGACTTGACCGCGAGGCGCTGGGCCGCGGGACCAGCGTCTACCTGGTGGACAGGGTCATCCCGATGTTCCCGCCCGAACTCTCCAATCAGATTGCGAGCCTGAATCCCGGGGAGAAGCGTCTGACCGTCTCCTGCTTCGTCGTGGTGTCGACGGACGGCCGCATTCTGCGCAGCCACTTTCACGAGAGCGTGATTGAGTCTCGCCACCGGCTCACCTACGACGCCGTCAACCGTGTGCTGGCCGGCGAGGCGGTCCGCGGGCTGGAAGGAATCCAGGACTGGCTTCGGGAGGCACAGAAGCTGGCGGATCTGCTGCACCGGCGCCGGATGGAGCGGGGCGCGGTGGACTTTGACTTGCCGGAAGCCAAGGTGCGGCTCAACCCAGACGGGCATGTGGCTGGGATTGACCTGCGTGAGCGCGGTCCCGCGGAGCGCCTCATTGAGGAGTTCATGCTTCTGGCCAATGAGGCGGTGGCCACGCATCTTACGGAAAAGGACCTGCCAGTGCTCTATCGGGTGCACGAAAGTCCGGCCGAGGAGAAGCTGACGGCGTTTCGCGAGATGCTGGGGGCGCTCGGGCACCGGCTGCCCGACCCCATCACGCCGAAGGCGCTGCAGGGTCTCCTGGCCACGGTGCGGGGGCGTCCAGAAGAGCGGGTGGTGACCGAGGCGCTTTTACGCTCGATGCGGCAGGCCCGCTATGCAGCGGCCAACCTGGGCCATTTCGGGCTGGCGTCGCAGTGCTACACGCATTTCACGTCGCCTATCCGCCGCTATCCTGACCTGTTTGTCCACCGGGTGCTGAAGGCGCACTTACGGCACCAGGACACCCCTGAACACGTGCAGGCGTGGAGAGATGCGGCACCCGGGGTGGCCGAGCAGGCATCCACCCGGGAGCGCGTGGCCATGGATGCCGAGCGTCAGTCCGTGCTGGTCAAGCAGATCGAGTACATGGTGGACAAGATCGGCGAGACCTACGGCGGTGTCATCTCCGGGGTGACCTCCTTCGGCCTCTTCGTGGAGCTGGATAATCTGGTGGAAGGCCTCGTGCGGATTGAAGATCTGCCGGCTGACCATTATGATTTCGATCCCGTGCATTACACGCTGTCGGGTTCCCGGCGCGGTACGCGCTACCGCCTGGGCGACCGGGTGTCGGTGGATGTGGTGCGGGTGGACCAGCAGGCCCGGCGGATTGATTTTCGGCTGTCGGACACCGAGGATCGGGCGCCGAAGGTGCACCCGGCTCCGAAGACGCCTGCGGCCGGACGACGGCCGGGGCCGCGGGGGACCAAGCGGCCGCGCCGTCGACGACCGGCGTGAAGGGCGGACGGGAGGCAGGAAGAGCATGGTACGGGCCGCACGCACGGTGGCCGAAAACCGCAAGGCCCGCCATGACTATTTTGTCGAGGAAGTGGTGGAGGCCGGCATTGAACTGCAGGGCACGGAGGTCAAGTCGCTGCGACTGGGCCATGTGAACCTGCGCGACAGCCACGCGGTCATCCAGCACGGAGAGTGTTTTCTCCTCAACTGCCACATCAGTCCCTATGAACACGGAAACCGCTGGAACCACGAACCCTACCGGACGCGCAAGCTGCTGCTGCATCGCAGGCAGCTGCGCGAGCTTCACGCTAAAGTGCGTCAGCAAGGCTATACACTCGTGCCACTTCGGGTATACTTTAATGAGCGAGGTCGCGCAAAAGTGGAGTTGGCACTGGCACGCGGGAAGAAGCAGTATGACAAGCGTGCTACGACGGCGGAGCGTGAGGCGGCGCGGCGCATAGACCGCGCGCTCAAGAATCGTCGTTGATGGATTCGGGGGCGAACTAGATTCGACGGGGATGTCGGGGTGTCGAGCAGCGAGCCGAGGTCCGTACCTCGTTAAACAGCGGACAGCTTTAAGTGCCAACAGCGAAAACGAACTCGCTTTAGCTGCTTAAGTCAGCTAACGTTCCCGGGTGGCCGTGCCTGACCGGTGCTCGAGACGTAAAATGCCAGGATTACCGGGTGGAGCGTTCCGACCACTCCGGGACACCTTAGGAACTGGCCATCCGGCGACCAGGCCCTGTGGGGCGGCGGAGGCAAGATAGTTCGCAGGGCTACGCTCGTAGCGGCTTGGCACGACGCATGTTCGGACGGGACGGGCAGCACGTCCCCGCCTCCACCAGTTTAGCCCTCCCCCCGGGAGGGCTTTTTGTTGAATCGACTGGATCGACGGGGTCGGGAGGAGCGATGCATGGAACGTACTGATGGACGTGGACAGCGGGAGCTGCGGCCGGTCGTGTTTCAGATGGGTGTCAGCACCTGGGCAGAAGGCTCGTGCCTGATGACGCTCGGTAACACCCGGGTTCACGTGACGGCCTCTGTGGAGGAGAAGGTTCCCCCATTCCTGCGCGGGAGGGGCCAGGGATGGGTGCACGCCGAATACGCCATGCTGCCGCGCGCCACGCGCGAACGCACGGTGCGGGAGGCCACCCGCGGCCGGGTGCAGGGACGGACGGCCGAGATCCAGCGCCTCATCGCCCGGTCTCTGCGGGCGGTCACCGACCTGACCGTGATTGGCGAGCGCAGCTACACGGTGGACGTCGACGTGATCCAGGCCGACGGCGGCACCCGGACCGCCGGCATTACCGCCGGGTTCCTGGCTCTCGCCCAGGCGATTGCGATCTCCACTCCCGGCATCCGCCCGTTCAGTGACTGGCTGGCGGCCGTGAGCGTGGGCATGAAAAACGGAGACATCCTGCTGGACCTCGCCTTCGACGAGGATTCGTCGATTGACGTGGATTTCAACTGCGCCATGACGGCCCGTCATCAGCTGGTGGAGATTCAAGGCACGGCCGAGCATGGCCTGTTCTCGATGGACCACCTCGCCGCCATGCTGGAGACCGCTGCCGAGGGCGTCGACCGCCTGGTGGCGGCGATGAAGGCAGCCCTGCCCGAGGCGGAGGCCCTCGTTGTCCCGTAGCTGGGTGCTGGCCACCCATAACCGTGGCAAGGCTGACGAATTTCAGCGCTTGCTGGCCCCGCTTGACGTCACCCTGGAGCTTTCCTATCTGGCGGCGGATCAGGTCGTGGAGGAGACAGGCGCGACGTACCTCGAGAATGCCCGCTTAAAGGCGCTCCATGCGGCACGAGTGACGGGGCGCCCGACGCTGGCCGACGACTCCGGTATCGAGGTGGATGCCCTCGGCGGGCGTCCGGGGCTGCATTCCGCCCGCTACGTCAGCACCGACGGCTGGGAGAATCTCCGCGCGGTCCTCATGGAGACACTGGCGGTGCCGTTTGCCGCACGCACGTGCCGCATGCGTGCGGTGGTGGTGCTGGCCCTTCCTGACGGGAGCATGACCCACGCGGAAGGTCTGGTGGAGGGCCACCTGGCTTCTTATCCCCGCGGCGTCCACGGCTTCGGCTACGATCCCGCATTTCTTCTGGACGACGGGCGCACGATGGCCGAGCTGACGCCGGAGGAGAAGGACGGCGTCTCGCACCGCGGACGGGCGGCCCGCGCCCTCATCCGTTTGCTGGAGCAGCGGCCCGGCGGATGTGACTGAAGCTTCTTCTTAGAAGTTTCACAGAAACGACAGCTCGCCCCGGACGGCCTTCGGTATAATGTCGGGCGTGCGATAATTTCTCACGATTATTGAGGTGCGCTCCATGCTGTATACGGTGGCGTTGGCTTCGTTCCTCGCCTGCTCTGTCGAGTTCACGGAGGCGTTCACGATCGTGATGGCCGTGGGCACCGTGCGTGGCTTCCGACCGGCGATGAAGGGCACCGTGCTGGCCGTGCTGGCGCTGGCGGTGCTGGTGGCCATCCTGGGCATCGCCGTGCTGAAATACGTGCCGCTGGACTGGTTGAAGGGCGTGATCGGCGGCCTTCTACTCCTGTTCGGCCTCAAGTGGATTCGAAAGGCCATCCTGCGGTTTGCGGGCACGGTTTCTTCGCACGATGAGGCCAGGATTTACGAACGCGAAGCCCAGCAGCTTCGCGGTGACGAGATCTCGGACTTTCAGGCCAGCGCGACCGCGTTCAACGGTGTGTTCCTGGAAGGACTCGAGGTCGTGGTGATCGTCCTGACGATGGGGTCGGCGGCTCACCAGTTTGCGTCCGCCATTTACGGTGCGCTGGCGGGGCTGGTGCTGGTGCTGGCGCTCGGCATCGCGGTCCGCGGCCCGCTCACCAAGGTGCCCGAGAACGTCATGAAGTTCATCGTCGGCGTCATGCTGACCACGTTCGGCACCTTCTGGGCCGGTGAGGCGCTGGGTGTCAGGTGGCCTGGGGCCGACTTGGCGCTCTTGGGTCTGGTGATTATCTGGCTGGTGCTGTCGCAGGGCCTGGTGATGCAGATCAAGCGCGGCGCGGCACGGAGGGCGGCATGAAGTACTTAGAGGAGATCTACGGGCTGTTCGTGGAGGATCCGCTGCTGGCCCTCATGGGGCTTTTGGCGCTGGGCGCCGGCGCCCTGGTGGCGCACTTGGGTCTGCATCTCCTAGGCGGCCTCATCGAAGTCATTGTGATTATCGTGGGCCTGGTGTGGTCGGTCCGCAAGGCCGCACATTGACCCTCATTTTGGCCGCGTGCTACCATAATGTCGCTGCAGACGAGACGGGGCGTGGCGCAGCTTGGTAGCGCACTTGCTTTGGGAGCAAGGGGTCGGGGGTTCGAATCCCTCCGCCCCGACCATCGTTCTTCGGCGATAAGTTTTGTCCCCGTAGCTCAGCTGGATAGAGCGCGGGACTTCTAATCCCGGTGTCGCAGGTTCGAATCCTGCCGGGGACGCCAGAATTTGAGAGGCCCCGCCGTTGTGCGGGGCCTCTTTGTGCAATGGAATCAGGGCATCGCGCGGCGCCGGAGTCGTGGACGCAGACTGACGGGAGGACGATGGGATGATTCGCGATGATGAGGTCTACGTCGCCGCAGCCTGCCGCACCCCGGTGGGCCGTCATCGCGGCGCCCTGAAGGATGTGCGGCCGGACGATCTGGCGGCGCTGGTGCTGCAGGAGGTGGTGCGCCGCGCCGGCATTGACCCGGCCGAGGTCGAGGACGTGCGCCTGGGGGCCGCCAACCAGGCCGGCGAGGACAACCGCAACGTGGCCCGCATGGCGGCGCTTCTGGCCGGTTTTCCGGTCAGCGTTCCCGGGACCACGGTGAACCGCTTGTGCGGGTCCAGCCTGGAAGCGGTCAACGGGGCGTTTCACACCATCCGGGCCGGGGAAGCGGACGTGGTCGTGGCAGGAGGTGTCGAGAGCATGACTCGGGCGCCGCTGGTCCTGATGAAGGGCGAGCGCGATTGGGGCTCAGGCAATCGGACTGCGTACGACACGACCATCGGCTGGCGCTTGACCAATCCCCGCCTGACGGCCCTGCACCATCCGTACAGCATGGGAGAGACGGCGGAGAATCTCGCCGAGCGCTACCAGATCAGCCGCGAGGCACAGGACCGCTTTGCCTTGCGATCGCAGCTTCATGCACGGGCGGCCCAGGAATCGGGCGCGTTTGCGGAAGAAATCGTGCCCGTGCCCGTTCCCGGCCGGGGCGAGACGCGCCTCGTCGCGGTCGACGAGCACCCACGGGCCGACACCACGATGGAGAAGCTCGCGGCCCTTCGTCCGGCCTTCCGGACCGGCGGCACCGTAACGGCCGGAAACTCGTCAGGCATCAATGACGGGGCTGCGGCGGTGGTGTTGATGTCCGGGCGCAAGGTGCGCGAACACTCTTTGCAGCCACTGGCCCGGGTCGTGGCGACGGGTGTGGCCGGGGTGGATCCGGCCATCATGGGCATCGGTCCCGTGCCCGCGACCGAAAAGGCGCTGCGCCGCGCGGGATGGTCGCTCGAGGAGGTGGACCTGGTGGAGTTGAATGAAGCATTTGCAGCCCAGAGTCTGGCCGTGCTGCATGACCTTCCGGTTGCCGAAGAACGGCTCAACATCAACGGCGGTGCGATTGCACTCGGCCATCCGCTGGGGGCGTCCGGCGCGCGCATCTTGACCACCCTGCTCTACGCCATGAAGACGCGCGCGGCCGGCCGCGGTCTGGCGACGATGTGCATTGGCGTGGGTCAGGGCATCGCCACCCTGGTGGAGCAGGTGGACTAATAGCCCAGGGAGACAGGGGGCTTGCGGACGCGCGGATCGATGGCGTGGAGCCACGCGTACACGTGGTCGAGGTATTGCACCGGGGCCACATGGAACCCCTGCACGTGATTGGCGCCCGGCACCAGCCACAGCACGGCGTGAGGGTCGGTGCGGCGCGCGGTCCGGTACAGCGCGATGGCGTTCTGGTCGGGAATGTACGTGTCTTGCGTGCCCGCTATCAGCAGGAGCGGCCGCGACCCGAGGGCGCCGAGCCGGTTGATGGGGTCCACGGCGGCCGCGTTGATGCCGGTCAGCCGCGGGATGATGGCGAGGATGATGGCGTTGAACGGCACGGCCGGAAGATGGGTCCAGACCGGCAGGCTCCCCTGCAGATAGCTCTTCAGGTCGGCAAATGGGCTGTCGGCCAGCACGCCGCTCACCAGTGGCGTGCGCGACGCCGTCATGAGCGCAGTGGACGCCCCCATGGAATACCCCATGAGGGCGATGCGCGCCGCCGGGGCCTGGCGGTGAGCAAAGCGCACCGCACCAAGAAGGTCCCACTGTTCGTGGTATCCAATGGACACCAGGGAGCCGGGCGACGTGCCTTCACCGCGAAAGTCAAACATCAGCACATTTGCGCCCATGAGATGTACGGCTCGCGCGATGGCGAGCAGGGGAATGCCGGCTTCCTCGCGATTGGAGTCGTAGCCGTGGGCAAACACCACCGTAAGGGCGACATTTGAATCGCCGGGAATCCACCACCCGCGCAGCTGCAGATGGCCCTGCGCCGTCTCGAACCGAACATTTTGATAGAAAAGCCCCCAGCGGGCGGGCGTGGTGGTGAGGGGAATGCGCGCCGGATGCGTCAGGATCCAGCCCACCAGCGTGCCGTAGCCCACCGTGAGGAGTACCAGCACCACCAGGATGCCGGCCATGTACCGGCCGACACGGCGGCGCCGTGGAGCTGACGTTGACCCGAAGCCAGCCGCCTTCGTCATACCATCGCTCCCGTCGCGAACTCGTGCGCGTCGAACGATTCGACCCCGTGGAGGCGCGAGTCCTGCAGATGCCAGTTCATCGCCAAAAATGATCATCCACAGCGCAGCGCTTGGCGCCCGCATCCGCCCCGCCGGCCAAAGGGTTCGCGTGGCATCGCTTGGCCTCTCTACAGATCGAGGATGCTCGGGTATAATGCGTAAAGACGGCGCACGACACTTGGCGTCATCGCCTTCGTGTGGTACAGTGGCGCCGGGAACCCAGCAACTTTACGGTGGATGTAGCTCAGTTGGTTAGAGCACCAGGTTGTGGCCCTGGGGGTCGGGGGTTCAAGTCCCCTCATTCACCCCAATTTTCCGCCCCCGCCCACTGCGGGGGCGTTTGGGCGCCCGTAGCTCAGTGGATAGAGTGACGGACTTCGAATCCGGAGGTCGTAGGTTCGAATCCTACCGGGCGCACCAGCCGCGAGGGTGATGGAACGGCAGACATGCGAGACTTAGGATCTCGTGCCGCAAGGCGTAAGGGTTCAAATCCCTTCCCTCGCACCAGTTTGACGTTGTGCACAGGCCCGTCGCCCGGGCCTGTGCACTGTGTCGCCACACGAGGTCTGTTGTAATCTTCCAATTTTGGGGATGCTGAACAACAGGAGCCAGGCGACGCAAGGCCGGATGCTATAATACCGAGACATTTCGACGCCGTTCTTGGGAGGTTCAGGGGTCTATGGAGGTTCAGGTTGAGCGGATACCCGCGGCGCGTGCTCGGATTCGGGTGTCCCTCCCGGTGGAAGACGTCACCCGCGCTATGGATGGAGCGTTTAAGCGGTTGGTGACGCGGTACAACATTCCCGGATTCCGTCCCGGAAAAGCCCCGCGCCCGGTGTTCGAGCGCTACGTGGGCCGGGATACGATACTGCGCGATGCGGCGGAGCATCTGGTCGAGGACCGCTACCCCGACGCCATCAAGCAGGCGGGTGTGAAGCCGGTGGCTCGCCCCGACGTACAGATTGACGAGCTGGACGCGGACGGCCCGCTGGTGTTTACCGCGGAGGTCCCGGTCAAGCCGGTCATTGAGCTGGGCGACTATCGCACGGCCTTTCGCGAACCGTTAAGCGTGGCGGAGGTGACCGAGGAGGCCATCGAAGCCGAGCTGCGGCGGGTGGCCGAGGAGGAAGCCCAATTGGTGGTGGCGGCCGAGGAGGACCCCGTCTCATCAGGCAGCCGCCTGGTCATCAAGATCCGGGGAACACGTGACGGAGAGGAGGAGCCGTTCGTGGATACGGACGACTATCCCGTCACGATTGGGGGAGGTGCCACCCTCGAGGGCCTGGAGCTTCAGCTGATCGGCCTGCACCTCAACCAGGAGGCGGCCATTGAGCTCACCTATCCGGAGACCTATCCCGACCCGGCGCTGGCCGGCAAGCTGGTGCATTTTGAGGTGCAGATCAGAGAGCACAAACGGCGGGACGTTCCGGAGGTGGATGACGAGCTGGCCCGTGCCCGCAGCTTCGGGAGTCTGCAGGAGTTGCGCGAGGACCTGACGAATAGCCTCCGCGATCGTTACGAGCGGGAGGCTAAGGAACAGCGGCTCAACGCCGTGCTGGCCCGTCTCAAGGAAACGGTCGCGGTGGAGGTGCCGGAGCCGATGGTGGCCCATCAGCTCGACCATCAACTGCAGGATTTGCATCACACCCTCACGCACCTCGGCGTCGACCTTGACCAGTACCTCGCAGGACGCCAGCTGACGCTGGAAGGCCTGCTTGACGAGATGCGCCCTGGCGCGGCCGAACGCGTCAAGGACGAGTTGATTCTCGAGGCCATCGCGGAGGCCGAAGGCCTCACCGTCAGCGACGAGGAAGTCGTCGCTGCCGTCAAGTCGGTCGCAGACGCCTACGAGCGGCCGGTGAATTCGCTGGTGGAGAATCTGAAGGTGTCCGGGGAATTCGAAACGGTCCGGGGCAATCTGTTGGTGGACAAGGCGGCCCAGCTGGTGCGCGAACCACAGCCCGAGATAGCCTGAGCGCTGCGATGAGAACGGAGGACAGCATGGACGAGCCGATCAACTATCTGGTGCCGATGGTGGTGGAGCAGACCAACCGGGGGGAGCGGTCGTATGACATCTACTCCCGCCTGCTGAAGGATCGCATCATCTTTCTGGGCAGCCCGATCGACGACGACGTCGCCAATCTGGTGATGGCGCAGCTCCTGTTTCTGGAGAGCGACGATCCGGACCGCGACATTCAGCTATACATCAACTCGCCCGGCGGCTCGGTCACGGCGGGCATGGGCATATACGACACCATGCAGTACGTGAAGCCGGACGTGTCCACGATCTGCGTGGGTTCGGCCGCCTCCATGGGGGCGATCCTGCTGGCCGGAGGAACGGCCGGGAAGCGCTTTGCGCTCCCGCACTCGCGCGTTATGATCCATGAACCGGGAGTGCAGAATCTGGGCGGCAAGGCGACCGACCTGGATATCTACATCCGGGAAATGTTGAAGACGCGGGAAATGGTGTCGAAGCTGCTGGCCGAGCATACAAAGCAACCTTTTGACAAAATCTTGAAGGACACGGAGCGTGACTATTGGATGAGCGCCGAAGAAGCCCGGGCATACGGCCTGGTGGACGGCGTCATGGAGCCCCGGGGAAAGACCACGACTCAGGGTTAGCGCAGCGTGATAGTGCCGAAACACGAGTCCCAGCGGTCGGTTTGAAGGGGGTCTAGGGATGTTCAAATTCACAGACGAAAAGGGCCAGCTGAAGTGCTCGTTCTGCGGCAAGTACCAGGACCAGGTCAAACGCCTCATAGCGGGACCCGGCGGCGTATATATCTGCGACGAGTGCGTGGAGCTGTGCTCGGAGATCATCGAGGAGGAACTCAACGACGACGTTGAGTTTGACCTCAAGGACATCCCCAAGCCTCAGGAGATCAAGGCCATCCTGGACCAGTACGTGGTCGGCCAGGAGCGGGCAAAGAAGACCCTGTCCGTCGCCGTCTACAACCATTACAAGCGCATCAACATGGGCAGCAAGGTTGATGACGTCGAGCTTCAGAAGTCCAACATTCTCATGCTGGGACCGACGGGGTCGGGCAAGACGCTTCTGGCCCAGACACTGGCCCGAATCCTGAACGTGCCCTTCGCCATCGCGGACGCCACCTCGCTGACCGAGGCCGGCTACGTC
>JBMFXK010000053.1:0-10293 GCA_049964315.1 Clostridia bacterium
GTGACGGGACGGGATGTGGTGGAAGCCTGGCGGCTCGCCTTCGGAGCGATGCGCCTGGGATCCACCTGCGACGCGGGCTAGGCGGCGAGGGGTCGGCTTGTCGGCCCCTCTCTCGTCGTCTCTCCGTTAGAAAAATTGTGAACGATAAAGAGGCTGGCCAGCATGGAGGGACCCACGGCGGACGAGTTGCAGGCGGCGCGCGGCGAACTCATTCAGGCGCTGGGCCGGCAGAGTGCCTTCTGGGGCGTGGGCAAGATAACCGGTCAGCTGTTTGCGGTGCTGTACCTCGCTGACGGCCCGCTCTCGCTGGAAGAGGTCGCGCAAGCCCTTTCGGTGAGCAAGGCCAATGTGAGCGTGTCCATCCGCACGCTGGAACAGCTGGGCATGGTCCGGCGTTACTTCCGGCCCGGGGACCGCCGGGTCTTTTTTGACGCGGAGACCAATTTCTGGCTCATCGCCCACCGCCTCCTGGAACGCCGCCAGCGCCCGGCGTTTGCCGAGTCTTTTGAGATGGTCGAGGCGAGCCTGCGGCTTCTGGACGACGCGCCCGATTCCCGCCCCGTGGAGTTCGCGCGGCAGCGGGTGCGGGCCCTGAAGGCTTTTTACGACGAACTGGATCAGATGGCGGCTTGGCTCGTGCAGCTCGAGCCCCAGCGGATCACGGGATTCGTCAAACTTCTCGGCCGTGTTTCCCGGAAGGCTGGCCGGAGGCGCTTTTCAGACCCTGGTCCGGATGCTGGCGGAGGTCGTTCGTAACTGCCACGGGTGACGGACAGGGGTCTTGCGCACTGGCAGGCGCACGCTGCGGTCATCGGCACCCGCATCACACGGACCGTTGTTCGTTTGACCCGCGCGAATTGGGGAGGTGGCCGGCCCTGCGAGTCGGGGCGGGCTCGTGCGCCTGCTGCGCTTCGCTTGCGGGGATACTCCGCCTCGCATTCCCGCCGGCTCCGGTCCGGGCCGCGTGGCGTTCTGGATGGCCGGTCAAGGTGCCCGGCGGACTCCGCCCCTCGCGCCGCTGCGCGCAGAGCCGGCCAGGGGGAGGGAACTCTCGCCGCGGCAGGGAATGTTCGCATCCAAACATCCCGATGTTCGGAAGGAGTGCGCGCGATGGGTGTCGAGACCAGATCCTGGGAACAAGTGCGGCGTCACTTTCCCATCACGGAAGAGGCTGTGTACCTGGATGCGGCGGCGGTGGGGCCTATGCCCGACTTCCTGCGTGACTCGCACCTGCGAGCATTCGAAGAGCGCCTCGGGCGGCGTGCGCCGGGTGAATTCCTGGAGAGCCGGGAACGGGCGCGGGGGGCGCTCGCGCGCTACATGGCGGTGGCCCCGGATGACATCGTGTACCTGGGCAACACGACCGACGCCATCAACACTGTCGTCGGGTCCATCGCCTGGAAACCGGGCGACGAAGTAGTGGTGCACGACCAGGATTTCCCGTCCAACCTGATCCCCTGGATCCGACTGCGTGAGCGGGGCGTCGTGGTGCGCGCGGCGCAATCGGAGCGCGGCCGCCTGTCTATTGAGGCAGTGGAGCGGGAGCTGTCGGAACGCACGCGATTGGTTGCGCTCTCGCACGTGTTTTACCACAGCGGGTTCCGGATGGACCTGGCCGAGCTGGGGCGCCGGCTGCACCAACGCAACATCTATTTGTCCGTGGACGGCATTCAGGCGCTGGGGCTGGCCCGCCCTGACCTCGAACATGTCGATTTTTACATGGGCGCCATCTATAAGGGGTTATGCGGGCCGTTCGGGCTTTCCATCCTGTACATCGACCACCGGGTAGCGGACACCCTCGTCCCCGAGCATGTGGGATATGCGTCGCTGGACTCCGACGGCATCCCCTGGGAGGGATCCATGCCTTACCGCGGGGGAAGCCAGCGCTTCCAAGCAGCGTCCGTCAACTACCCGGCCCTGCATGCGCTGGCGGATATGATGACATTTCTGGAGGCCCTTACCTTCGAGCGCGTGACAGAACGGATTCTGGACCTGTCCGGTGCGGCGATGGATGGGCTGGGGCGGGTCGCAGGCATCGACATCGTAACGCCGCCCGACCGTGACCGACGCCTCGGCATTGCCGCTTTCCGAATCGGAGACCTCCCCTCGGACGCGGTGGCCGCGGAGCTGGCCGGCCAGGGCATCCGGGTCGCGGCCAGAGCGGGCAACGTGCGCGCCTCCTTTCACATCTACAACAATGACGAGGATGTCGCGCGCCTGGTGGACGCGGTCGCCGACATGGCGCGGGGGCGGATGGCATGAAGGCGGTGCAGGTCGAAGCACTGGATGCGGATCCCGTGCTGCGGGAGGTCCCCGTGCCCGAGCCAGGGGCGGGCGAGGTTCGCCTGCGCGTCATCGGCACGTCCGTGAACTTCGCGGATGTCATGATGCGCCGCGGCGGCTACCACAGCGCCCGCCCGCTGCCTTTCGTGCCCGGGATGGACGCTTACGGTGTGATTGACGCCGTAGGAACTGGACCCACAGGCCTCGCGCCGGGCACCCGGGTGGTGGCGTTTCCAGCAGGCTCCTATGCCGAATATGCGGTGGTGGATGCCCGCCTGCTGGCACCCGCCCCGGAGGGCGTGTCCCGCGAGGCGCTGGAAGGCATTGGACTCGTGGGCTGCACCGCGTACGAGCTCCTTACCCGGGCGGGCGGCCTGCGGCCCGGGGAAACGGTGCTCGTTCATGCGTCCGCTGGCGGCGTTGGCTCCCTGCTGGTCCAGATGGCACGGCTGCTGGGGGCAGGGATGGTCATCGGACAGGTAGGCCATCCGGAAAAGGCCGCGCTCAGCCAGGAACTGGGGGCGGATCTGGTGCTGACCGGGCCGATGGAGAGCTGGGCGGCCACCGTGCGGGAGGCCACTGGCGGGCGCGGTGCGGATCTTATCCTCAATGCGCTGTCGGGCGATACCCTGGAGGCCGATCTCGACGGCCTGGCCGACTTTGGCCGTGTCGTCGTCTACGGGCAGGCGACGGGGATGGCGGGCTCCGTATCGGGGGGCGTCATATACCCGAAAAATCAGCGTCTCGTGGGCTATAGCTTCGGACACATCCGCCGCACGCGTCCGGATTATGTGGCGCCGAGCCTGGCCATGGTGCTGACCTGGCTCGCCGAGGACCGGATCCGGGTCCCGGTCAGCGGCCGTTTCGCGCTGGAGGAGGCCGGCCGCGCCCAGGACTTGGTCGCGTCTGGCGCGAGTGTCGGGAAGGTATTGGTCGAGGTGGCCGAGAAAATGTAGCGTCTGTCGCCAGATTACGGCCACACTTGACAGCGCTTCAGGAAGTCTTTAGGATTCGTGCCAAATGAAATGCATCGAAACATTCTGCTTTCTGAAGCCTGGTTCCGGTATCATGTGCTCCGTCCCGTCGTTCCTCCCATGATCCGTCACTGAGTCTCCGAAAAGTTCAAGGAGGTAGCCGATGAGACTAAGCCGGGGTCGTTGGACCGCACTGGTGGGGTCGATGGTGACCGCGCTGGCCCTGGTGCTGACGGCCTGCGGGAGCAGCACCCCGACCTCAACCGCGACTCATCCGAGTCAGGTGACGTTGGTCGGAGGTATTCAGACTGAGCCGAACTGGTGGTTTGCTTACACGGATCTACAGACGTGCAGCACCTCGAACTTCGGCATCAGCCTGCTTTATGCCCCGCTACTGTACATCTCCAAGCACGACACCATCGACTACAGCAATTCGATTGCGTCGGGCATTACGACGTCGGGTAACGACACGGTCTTCACCGTGCACTTGAACCCGAAGTGGCACTGGTCGAACGGTGCGCCCATCACGTCCACGGATGTGCTCTTTTCCTGGAATATCCTGAAAAACACCTCGTTCCCGTCATCCGTTTGGCAGAACTGTGGGGCGGGCGTGGGTGGTATTCCGACCGAGTGGAGGAGCGTTACCGCGCCGAACGCGGACACGGTGGTCATCACGACGACCCAGCCAGTGAACCCGGTGTGGTTTGAGATCAACGGGATTGCCCAGCTGTCTCCGGTTCCGGAGGCCGTCTGGAATCAATACCCGAAAAGCATCACGAAGGAACTCAAGTTCATCGAGTCGGTGGCCAACGAGCCCTTCAGCAAGTGGTTCAAGGTCACAGACGGCCCGTACAAGCTGACCAAGCTGGTGAACGACGAGTACTGGACCTTCAAGGCCAACCCGACGTATTCAGGACACAAGCCGGGTATCCAGACGCTGCAGTTCAACTACGAGACCGGTGACTCAGGCGTTTACCTGGGCCTCCGCAAGGGTGTCCTGTCGCAGGCGGACCTGCCGCCTGAGTACGCCAGCGCCCAGAGCGTCCTCAAGAAGACCTACAACGTGGTGCCTCAGGAGTATGCCTTCGGGATCAACTACATCCAGCTGAACGAGTCCAGTCAGGCGCCCGGCGGGATGGGATCGGTGTTTGCCGACCTGAACGTCCGTAAGGCGCTCCAGATGGGCATCGATCAGGCACAGATCGTGTCCAAGATCTACAACGGGTACGCGCACACGGAGTACGGGCCCATCCCGCCTGAGCCGCCGACCCCGTACTACGACGCCAGTGCTGTGTACCAGTGGCCGTTCAACCCCCAGGCGGGGCTGAAGCTGCTGGAGAAGGACGGCTGGACGATGGGGCCCGGCAACGTGCTGGTGAAGAACGGGCAGAAGCTGGCCTTCACCCTCGTCTACATGTCCGGGACCGTCACTGACAACAACCTGGTGCAGCTCCTGAAGGCCGACTGGGCCAAGGAAGGCATCGATGTGACGCTGAAGCCGATGCCCTTCAACCAGGTCATCGCGCTGACGCCGACCCAGTATCAGGCGGAATGGTGGGGAGCAGGCTGGTACTACGGTCCTGACTTCTACCCCACCGGCGGCGAGCTGTACCACACGGGTGGACTCTACACCCCGCCCGGCTACTCCAACGCCAAGACGGACCAGCTGGTGAATGCCACCAAGAGCCCGGGTACGCCCGCGCAGGAACAGCAGCGCATGGACGCTTACCAGGCCTGGGTGTCGCGCCAGATTCCGGTGCTGTGGCTGCCTGAGTACGTCGGCGTGGGCACACCCTCTGCGTACCAGGCCATCGCGCCGTACCTGCACGGGGTTGTGACGTACTACAACCCGATTGGGGCGACGCAGTACCAGTACTGGACCATCAAGGGCAAGTAGCCGCTCCCCTCCAAAGGCCCTCCGGACGACGTCCGGAGGGCCTTTTCGTCGCGCGGAACGACGAGGGCGGACAGGCCGCTCAGGGGCAGCCGCCAGCCATGCAAAACGCCAGCCGTCGTGGCTGCCTCCAGGCGGCAGTACCGGGAAGGGATGGAGTGAGGCAGCGGGCGAAGAAATAGTCTCCGTCGCCAGACAACGGAGTCTCTTGACAACGTTTCAGGAAGCCTTTAGGATCAGTGTCACCCTGAATACATTAAACATTCTGCTTTTGGGGCCGCGCCGGCCCCTTCGCCCCGCATTCCCGCCGTGGTCCTTGTCCGCCTCTCCACGTAGAAGGAGGTAGCCGATGAGACTGAGATCGGGTCGTTTGACTGCACTGGTGGGGTCGGCCGTGACCGCGCTGGCCCTGGTGCTGACCGCCTGCGGCAGCAATGCGCCAGCGGCCTCGAGCGGCCGTGCCAGCCGGGTGGTCCTGGTCGGAGGCATCCAGACCGAGCCGAACTGGTGGTTTGCGTACACGGATCTGCAGACCTGCAGCACGTCAAACTTCGGCATCGGTCTTCTGTACCATGGCCTCTTGTACATCTCGCCCCAGGACACCATCAATTACGGTCGTTCGATAGCCTCCGGCATCACGACTTCCCATAACGACACGGTGTTCACCATTCACTTGAAGTCCAACTGGAAGTGGTCCAACGGCACCCCCGTAACGGCGTCCGACGTGCTCTTCTCATGGGACATCCTGAAGAACACATCGTATCCGACGGCTGTCTGGCAGAACTGCGGTGCGGGAGTGGGCGGCATTCCCAATGAGTGGAGGAGCGTCACCGCGCCCAATCCCCACACGGTGGTCATCACGACGACCCAGCCCGTGAACCCGCTCTGGTTCGAGATTAACGGGATTGCCCAGCTGTCCCCGATCCCGAAGGCCGTCTGGGACCGCTACCCGAACAACATGACCCAGGAGCTCAAGTGGATCCAGTCCGTGGCCAACGAGCCGTTCAGCAAATGGTTCCAGGTGACGGATGGCCCGTACAAGCTGACTAAACTGGTCAACGACGAGTACTGGGTGTTCACGGCGAATCCGAATTATTCAGGCCACAAACCCCAGATCCAGACCCTGCAGTTCAACTACGAGACCGGCGACTCGGGTGTGTATCTGGGCCTCCGCAAGGGCGTCCTGTCGCAGGCGGACCTGCCGCCTGAATACGCCAGCTCGAAGGCTGTTCTGGAGAAGAACTATGATGTGGTTCAACAGGGCTACTCCTTCGGGATCAACTACATCCAGCTGAACGAATCCAGTCAGGCGCCCGGCGGCATCGGGTCCGCCTTCGCCCAGCTGGACGTGCGCAAGGCGCTGCAGATGGGCATTGACCAGGCCCAGATCGTGTCCAAGATCTACAACGGTTACGCCCACGTAGAGTACGGACCCATCCCTCCTGAGCCGCCCAACGCTTACTACTCGGCCAGTTCCGTCTACAAATGGCCGTTCAATACCCGGGCAGGCCTCAAGCTCCTGGAAAAGGACGGCTGGACAATGGGTCCCGGCAACGTACTCGAGAAGAACGGGCAGAAGTTGGCCTTCACGCTCATCTACATGTCGGGCACGGTGACCGACGACAACCTGGTCCAGCTCCTGAAGGCTGACTGGGCCAAGGAGGGCATCCAGGTCACGCTCAAACCGCTTCCGTTCAACCAGGTGGTTGGCCTCATCAGTCAACCGACCCAGTACCAGGCGCTGTGGTGGGGTGCGGGCTGGTATTACGGCCCGGACTTCTACCCGACGGGTGGTGAGCTGTACCACACGGGTGGCCTGTATACGCCGCCGGGATACTCCAACGCCAAGACCGACCAGTTGATCGACGCGACCAAGGGCCCCGGCACTCCGGCCCAGGAACAGCAGCGCATGGCGGCTTATCAGGCCTGGGTGTCGCGCCAGCTGCCGGTCCTGTGGCTGCCCGAGTACATCGGGGTGGGTACACCGTCCGCCTACCAGGCTATCGCGCCGTACTTGCAGGGAGTCGTGAAGTACTACAACCCGATCGGCGGCGCCTCGTACCACTACTGGACCATCAAGGGAACGTAGAGAGTGCGGGTGCGCGTGGGAAGGCCCTCCGGCATGAACCGGAGGGCCTTCCGCCGTCAGCGGAGGAATCCCCGGTGGGTGGAGAGAAGCAGGCAGGGGGAGATGGTGGGAACGCTCCATGAACTGGGAGTACACCGCGAGACACTGCATGGGACCTACGACCGCGACGCCGATCCGCTCATCACGGTGGATCCGGGTGACACGGTGCGCTTCGAGACGCTGATTTCAAGCTGGAGGCTCGACCCCGAGGGCACCCCGTTTACTCCGCGAGACCCGGAGCGTGACCGCGGCCATGCTCTCACCGGCCCCATCGCCATCCGTGGTGCCCGGCCTGGCCACATGCTGGCCATCCAGATCGACACCGTGCGTCCCGCACCATGGGGGGAATCCGGTGCTGGCGGTGGTGCATGGGGTCTCAACCGGGAGATGGGGCTCGATGGCCTTCCGTTCCTGCACATGATCTGGGATCTCGACCCGGATGCAGGACTGGGACAAAATCGGTTCGGGCAACGCGTCCGTCTGCGCCCGTTTATGGGGGTAATGGGCATGCCGGCAGACGTGGCCGGCCTGCAGCCCACGCGACCCCCAGGCATCAATGGCGGCAATATCGACTGCCGGGAGCTGACCGAAGGCAGCACCCTCTATCTGCCGGTTGCCGTGCCGGGCGGCCTCTTTTCAGTCGGAGACGGCCACGCCGCCCAGGGTGACGGGGAGGTGGGCGGAATTGCCATCGAGTGCTCCATGGAGCGGGTGGATCTGACGTTTACTCTCAAACCCGACGCCCCTATCCGCACCCCCTACGCCGTGACACCGGCCGGTCTCATCACGTTTGGTTTCGACGAGGATCTGGACCGGGCCGCCATGGCGGCCCTGGACGCCATGTTGGACCTCATGGTGAACGAGCACCTGGCGCCGGACCGGTCCCATGCGCTCGCACTGGCCACCGTCGTGGTGGACATGCGGGTCACCCAGCTGGTGAACCAGGTGCGTGGGGTGCACGCCCTGCTGCGCTCCGACATCCTGCTGGGTGGTGATCCGGCGTGAGCGTCTCCCAGTCGGTCGGAAACGACAGCCGGATCGGGGTTCATCGGCAGGCCCCGGGTGGCCTGGGTCCCGGGCTGCAGGGAGTGGAGACGTCGCCCGGACCGGAGCCGGAAACCGGGTGTGCAGGCGGGGTCGGGACCAAGCCCGGCGGGGCAGGCGCCTGATGGCGGGTGCCTACACGGTCCGGCCCGGAGTCCTCGACTTGGCAGGAGTCTTGGTGGGCGTGGCCGGAGATGCGGGCTCGGGCACGGGCGTGACCGTGGTGCTCTTCCCCCCCGGAGCAGCGGGGGCAGTGGACGTTTCAGGCGGCGGACCCGCCACGCGCGAGACGGACGTCCTGGCTCCGGACCATCTGGTGCCCGGTCCCGACGCCATCATGCTGGCGGGAGGCAGCGCGTTTGGTTTGGCCGCGGCGGATGGCGTGATGGACGTGTTGGCCTCCGCGGGACGCGGCGTGAAGGTGGGGCCCCATCGAGTCCCGATTGTTCCGGCCGCCTGCCTGTTTGACCTGGAGCCGGGGAAAGCTCGCCCGGGACCCGGAATGGGGCGGGAGGCGGCGCTGGCGGCTCTCTCCGGCGGGCAGACCATCGAGGGGCGCATCGGAGCCGGCGCGGGAGCCCGAGTCGGCCGCGTCGGCGGGGCCAGCAGCCAGCCATCGGGCCAGGCGGCGGTGACTCTCGTGGCCGGCGATGGCCTCGCGGTCGGCGCCCTGATGGTGGTGAACGCGCTGGGCAGTGTGCGTGCGGACGATGGTCGGCTGCTGGCCGGCCCGGTGGATGGATCAGGAGCCATCCTCGACGCCGCCAGCATTCTGATCTCCGACACCGGAACGGGCGAGGCGCACGCCCAGACCACCATTGGTGTGGTGGTCACAAACGCCCGCCTCGACAAGGCCCGGCTGAAGCGAGTGGCCCGTATGGCGCACGACGGCCTGGCCCGGGCTATCGACCCGGTCCATACGCTCTTTGACGGTGACACGATCTTTGCCGTGTCGGTGGGTGAGGCAGACGGTAACGCAAGCCGGGTCGGCGCCATGGCCGCGCACGCGGTGGCATGGGCCATCCGTCGCGCCGTGACGCCGCCTCGCGGATAGAAAGGGGACTGGCTGTGGGACAGTGGCCGGACGGAGCTCAGGCGGCGGTCGCGCTGAGCTGGGACGTGGATGGGGAGTCAGCGCTGTACGTGCGGGCTCCGGAACGTGCCCGCCATCAGTTGAGCGAGCTTCACCAGCGTTTGTATGGGCCGCAAGTGGGGCTGTATCGGGTGCTGGCGCTGCTGGAGCGCACGGGCGTTCCAGGGACTTTCTACATGCCCGGCTATACCGCCCGGATCCATCCCGAAGCGGTCCGTGCCATCAGCGGCGCCGGCCATCCTCTGGGTCTGCACGGCTACCTCCACGAGTCTCTCGAAACGCTTGACCGGGCTTCCGAGGAACGTGTGCTTGAACGCTCGAAGCAGATTCTGGGCGACCTGCTGGGCAAGACACCTGACTTTTATCGGGCGCCCTCGTGGGAGCTGAACCGCTGGACGCCGGAACTGCTGGTCCAGGGAGGCGTGGTGTCCGACTCCAGTCTGATGGACGACGAGTCACCGTATATCCTGGACACGCCGGCCGGGGAGCTTATCGAGATTCCGATCCACTGGATTCTGGATGACGCCGAGCACTGGAATCATTCCCGGGCTAACCGTGACAAGACCATCCAGGATCCCGACGCGGTGTACCGCCTGTGGGCGGGAGAGTTTGACGGCTACTACCAGAGCGGAGGCGCCTTTGTGCTGACCTTGCACCCATTCATGAGCGGTCGGGCGAGCCACCTGCAGGTGGTGGAGCGCCTGATTCGTCATATTCAGGGTTTTCCCCGCGTCTGGTGGACCACGATCCCGGACATGGCGCGGTGGGCAAGGGGGCTGCCGGATCTGCCCCATCACGCGTCGCCCTTGCCGGAGCCGCTGCCGGACTAGTAGATCGATTCCAAGATAGTGACGAGTATGGCCGGATCCGATACACT
>JBMFXK010000054.1:0-10258 GCA_049964315.1 Clostridia bacterium
TGCTCGACGATGCGCGCGGCCAGGTACGGGTCGGCCTGCTGGGCCAGGCTGGCGCCACGGTTGGCCTGCGGGTTAATCAGGGTGTGGGTCAGGGCGAGGTCGTTCTCCCGGACATATTCGTAGTAGCGCTTGATATTGTCCTGGAAGCGGGGATCGTTCTGGCCGAAGAATGGGGCCGCACTGGCCAGTGCCATCAGGTCGGCGTTCAGGTAGTCGGGGGTGCGGCCCATGAAGCCACCGGACAGGTTCGCCCAGGCTTCCATCATCGACCGCCGCCGGCTCAGATCTTCTTTCGTACGCGGGATGAGGAACGAGACGCTCACCGGGTCGCCCGTCGTCGGGGAGGCGTACGTCATCACCTCCCGGTGCGCGGGGTCATGCTGGTAGTCGTACAGGGATGCCACGCTGCGGGCGATGTTGCGGAAGGCGGGATGCTCGGTCATCCGGGTGGTGATGCGGGTGCCGTCAATCCAAAGATCCCGCGGCTTCTCGTCCAGGTCGGCCAGGTATTGGGCACCGGTTCTGACACCCATCTCTTCGCAACTCCTTTTATTCCTGAATGAACTCTTCCACCGGCTTGGGATCTCAGCCGTTACCGCGCTCCCTCGATGTGCCCCACAATCGGGATGGCGGGCGGTGCCAGCGCCACCTGAACGGCCTTGCGCTCGGTATAGAATTCGAAGCTGTAGTGACCGCCCTCGCGCCCGATGCCGCTGTCCTTGGCGCCGCCGAACGGGGTCCTGAGGTCCCGGACGTTGGGCGAGTTGATCCACACCATGCCGGACTCTATGCGCGCCGCCACGTTGTGTCCGCGGGCCAGATCCCGGGTCCAGAGGTAGGCCGCCAGTCCGTACCGCACATCATTGGCAATGCGGACCGCGTCGTCCTCGGTCGTAAACGTGAGCACCGTCAGCACCGGTCCGAAGATTTCCTCCTGCTCCACCCGCATCCCGGGACGCACGTCCGTCAGCAGCGTGCCCTCGAGAAAGTTGCCGGCGGTAAAGGCCGCCGGACGGCGCCCGCCCACCGGGATGCGGGCTCCCTCTTCACGGGCGATGTCCAGGTACCCACTCACGCGAGCGTGGTGATCCGGGTGGATCAGGGGGCCCAGTTCGGTCGCCTCGTCAAACGGGTCCCCCACCTTGATGGCGGCAATCCGCGCCTCCAGGCGTGCCTGGAACTCGCGGGCGATGGGGGCTTCCAGCAGCACCCGCGATCCGGCCGTGCAACGCTCACCGTTTAGGGTGAACATACCGAAGAGAGCGGCATTGAGTGCCTGGTCGAGGTCGGCGTCGGCGAAGACGATGACGGGGGACTTCCCGCCCAGCTCCATGGAGAAGCGCTTGAGGGTCTGGGAGCCGTTCCTCATGATCTCGCGCCCGGTCTCGGTCTCGCCGGTAAAGGAGATGAGGCGGACGTCGGGATGTGCCACCAGCGCCGCCCCCGCCGTCTCACCGTACCCGTGCACCACGTTGAACACGCCCGGGGGCAGATCGGCCCGATGGATGATCTGGGTCAGGCGATCCGCCGTGAGCGGAGACCACTCGGCCGGCTTCAGGACGGCGGTGTTGCCGGCGGCCAAACATGGGGCGATCTTCCAGCACTCCAGCATGAGCGGCGTGTTCCAGGGGGTGATGAGGCCTGCCACGCCCACCGGCTGGATGACACTGTAGTTGAGATAACGGCCTTCCACGGGGTAGGTCTCGCCAGTCATGTGCGTCGCCATATCGGCAAAGAACCGGAAGTTCTCGGCCGCCCGCGCCACCTGGCCGCGGGTCTGGCGGATGGGGATGCCGGTGTCGAGGGTCTCCAGCAGGGCGAGCGCCTCCTGGTCCTCCATCATGAGGTCGGCCACCCGGCGCAGGTACCGGGCCCGCTCGGCGCCCGGCATCCTGGCCCAGGGGCCGTCCCGGAAGGCCGAGGCGGCGCTCGACACCGCCCGGTCAATATCGGCCGCAGTGCCTTCCGACACGGTGGTGATGGGTTCGTTCGTCGCCGGATTCAGCGTGGGGAAGCGTCCGCCCCGCACCGCACTGACAAATTGTCCGCCAATGTAGAGGGGCACCTCGCGCACTGCGGCCCGCGCCTTCTCGATGCTCACGCCCCCGCCCCCCGATCCGCGACCACCCGGTTCACGAGGCGGCCCACGCCCTCCACCTCGCACGCCATCTCATCGCCCGGATATACGTGGGAAATGCCCTTCGGGGTCCCGGTCAGGATGACGTCTCCGGGCTCCAGGGTAAGAAAGGCGGAGAAGTACTCGATAATGTCGGGCACGCTGTGAATCAAATCCCGCGTGGAGCCGTCCTGGCGGAGCTCTCCGTTGACATGGCTCGTGACCCGCAGGTTTCCCGGCTCGCCAATCTCATCCGCACTTACGAGATAAGGTCCGAGGGGGCCGAAGGTGTCAAAGCCCTTCCCTTTAACGGGCGGGCGGAAGATGTTCTTGACGAAGTCCCGGCAGGTGAAATCGTTGGCCACCGTGTAGCCGCCCACGTATTGGAGGGCGTCCCGGGCCCGCACGCGGCGGGCCGACCGTCCTATCACGATGGCCAGTTCCGCCTCGTAGTGGCAGTACTGGGCGCCGCGGGGGTATATCACCTCGCCCCGATGCCCGACCAGGCTTGACAGCGCCTTGATGAAGATGGCGGGGTCTTCCGGACGCTCCATCTGCAGCTCGGCGGCGTGGTCAGCGTAGTTGAGGGCTAGACCATATACGGTTCGGGGCTCAAGCGGGGGCAGGAAGGTCACCGTCTCGGGGTCATGGTCGATCCCGGCAGCCCGAAGCGTGCCATCGGGCTGGGCTTCCACCGTCGTGGTGCGGCCGCCGATAAGCACACGCGCCGTCCTCACGCGGTCACCCCCTCAAGCAGGCCGTAGCGGTGGAGCAGCTGCTCCAGCCCCTGGCGATGCTGCTCCGTGATGGGCGACAGCGGCAGGCGGAGGTGCGGCCGGATCTTGCCCATCATGCCGAGAGCGCTCTTGAGGGGAGCCGGATTCGTCTCCCAGAACAGCGCCTGGTTGATGGCCAGAAGCTCGTAGTGGAGGTTGATGGCGTCCTGGTAGCGACCGTCGCGGACAAAATTGTAGAGGTCGGCCACCTTCCGCGGCAGGATGTTGCCGGTCGCGCACACATGCCCGGCGCCGCCCACCGCCAGCATCGGGTAGCACAGCGCCTCGATGCCGGAGTACACCAGGAAATCGCGGCCCACGGTGGCCAGTACGTTCGACACCTGCTCGAAGTCACGGTTGGCTTCTTTCACACCTACGATGTTGGGCGCTGCCTTGCGCAGCCGCAGCATGGTGGCGGGCTCCATATTGGTGGCTGTCCGTCCCGGTATGTTGTAGATGACGATGGGCAGGTCGGGCACCGAATGCGCCACCGTGTAGAAGTGCTGGAAGAGGCCCTCCTGGCTGGGGCGGTTGTAATACGGCACGATGACCAGCGCCGCGTCCGCCCCCAGCTCCGCCGCATAGTGGGTCAGTTCCATGGTTTCCTCGAAGTTGGTGGAGCCGCTGCCCAGCAGCACAGGGACCCGGCCGCCAACCTGGTCCATGGCGGTCTCCATGAGGAGGCGGCGCTCCTTGATGGACAGCGCTGCCGGCTCCCCGGTGGTGCCACCCACCGAGACGCCGTGGCTGCCTTCGGAGATAAGCCAGTCGATGAGTCGGCGGAGTACCGGAGTGTCAAGCTGGTTCTCATCATCAAACGGGCTCACGACAGGAACGATGGAACCCCGGAGTGTTTCCTGAATCGTGCTCAAATCGTCTCCTCCCCAGAAGTGGCTGCGTCACGCGCATCGCGAGCCTCGCGAACCTCGCGATCGGAAGCCTCCATGACGGCGTCGCGGGTCCGGTCCCGGTGCTCGCGGACGATGCGTTCTAGGACCGGACGCGGTCCGCGCTCGAAGATGGCTTCCAACAGGCGGAAATGTTCCTGGATCTCCTGGCGCGCGCGACCCGGAATCCAGGTATAGAGCTGGGGCCGGATGGTGTCCATGCGGTCGTACATGCGCTGGAGCATGTCCCGCGCATAGGCATTGGGCAGCGGCTCCAGCAAGGACTCGTGAAACAGGCGCTCGAGCCGGCCATAGCGGATCATCTCCGCGTTGCTCACCGCTTCGGTCTGCTCGCGGGCCACGGCGCGCAGCTGCGGCAGCGCGTCCGGAGCCAGCCGCGGCGCGGCGGTGGCGATAGCCCACGCCTCCAGCGGAGCCACCGTCTCAAATGCCTCGATGAGCGAGCGGTCGTCCAGCTGCACGACCTGGAAGCCGACATGCCGGACGTAGCTCACGAGCCCCTCGGCTTCGAGGCGGCGCACGGCCTCCCGGACCGGTATCGCGCTCAGTCCCAGTTCCCGCGCCAGCTGGTCGATGACAAGCCGATAGCCCGGGCCATAACGGCCCCGTCCGATGTTTTCGCGCACAGCGCGGTAGGCCCGCTCCTGCTTAAGGAAGGAGGATCGGGCGCTCGGCGTCGGTTCGAGGGCCATCAGGACCCATCCCGCGAGGTGTTGGCGGCCGCCACCGACGGTTCACGCGGTTCGTCCAGCTGCTCCTCCACCAGACGATCCAGGTTGGCCAGTTTAGGGGGATACACTTTCTCGTAGAGCGGAGGGGCCTCGAGTCGTCCTCCGGTGAAGAGTCCGTCATAGACGCCTTCGAACGTGAGTCGGATGCGCGCCAGCGGTACGGGAAGACCGGGCACCAGTTGTTCCACCACCCGCGCCGTGCCGGCCAGGGTAAACACGGACTCCTGGAAAACGGCCAGGCAGATGTCGGGCCGGTGCGCCAGGTTGCGCACCAGGCGCGCCTTCCAGCCCACCATCAGGTCGGCTTCGGCCGGCGGGCGGCCGCGTATCCAGGAGACGGCCGACAGCTCTGGACGACCCTGGGCGTCGACAGACGCCAGCATGCACAGATGCTCGGAGTTGAGCCGTCCCACCACATCGCCCAGGCGCGGCGCGGGTCGTCGAGGCGCCACGGCAATCCCCCATCCCGAACCCGTTGATCTGCTCCCAGTATATACAGGGGTCCCCAGTCCGACACAAGTTTGTATCTGTCATCGTATATGATATCCCATACGATTTATGGCCTTGATTACTGCCCCGCACGCCCCGCTTGATGGGCGTCACCAGCCGCCGAAGCTTAAGGGGCCTTGTTGCCCACGGCATCGGCCGGCGGTTCATGAGACTTAGCGAAGTTGTCCGCAGGTATGGCTTGTTCTTTGAATAAACCCGGCGTATACACCCTTCCATCAGCAATGTGGGAAGGCTGCCTTCACCTTGGCTGACGACACCCGGGAAAACGATACGGGACAGATGCGCTGGTGAGCGTCCCTTTGGCCCGGATCGACAGTCGCAGGAACCATGGGGATGCGCGGCGAACTAGTAGGTTTGGTGTGGCGATGTCGAAGCTGGGCGTTTCGGATGGTTGCGCAAGCATAAGCACTAGCTGCATCTAAAGTTTCTCTGAAGACGCCCCCACACCACAGAGATCCTGAGCTGCGGTCAGGAGTGCCGGCTTCGCTCGTCGAGGTGCCGGTGACGGTGATAGGCATCTGGCAATGGCCGTCGCCACAGTCCCCGACAGGCGGGTTCCCGGACGTCTCAGTCCGCGGCAGTTTGAGTGACGAAGGGGGTTTCTGACCACGATGAAGTCACGATTCCGCAGCTGGGCAGCTGCCGGGGTCGGCGCGCTGGCGCTCGTGCTGGCCGGCTGCGGTGCGGCCACCAGCTCGCCTGGTTCGTCGAGCATAGCTCCGGGCCTCAACAACAGCTCCATGCAGTTGTTGGGGGGCAGCCAGGTAGAGCCTAACAACTGGTTCCCCATTGCCGCCACGGCAAACTGCAGCACGGTCAACGGCGGCGTGACCGGTCTGATGTATATGCCCCTGCTTTGGGTGAGCAAGACCGACGCCATCAACACGTCGGAAGGGATCGCCAGCGGTTTGACCGTAAGCAACAACGACACCACCTACACGATCACCATGAATCCCAAGTGGCATTGGTCCAACGGTACCCCCGTGACGGCCCAGGACGTTGTCTTCGGGTGGGACATCATCAACGCCTCAGTTCAGAAGGGCGCACCTTGGGAAACCTGCGGTGTCGGCATCGGCGGCATTGGCGACACGCCTCCGCTGATTACAAGCGTAACCGCTCAGGGCCAGTACACGGTGGTCATTCAGACCTCTAAGCCGATTGGCGCCGACTGGTTTGAGCACAACGCCCTCACCCAGTTGATCCCGATTCCGAAAGCGACCTGGGACAAGTATCCGACCAACATGAACCAAGAACTGTCCTACATCGAGAACGTCTGGAACAAGCCCACGGACCCGAAGTATCAGGTGATTGACGGTCCGTACGCGTTCAACAGCTTCGTCAACAACGAATACTGGTCGCTGGTGGCGAACCCGAAGTTCGACGGAACGCCGAAGCCCACCATCCAGAAGCTGGTGTTCCTCTACGACACCTCGGACGCCAACATCTTCGCATCGCTGAAGAAGGGCCAGTTCGCTGAAGCCGGGATTCCTTCGGCGTACTTCAACGAGCGGAACCAGCTGAAGAAGAACTACCTGATAGAGAACGCACCGCCCGGATTCTGTTTCAACTACATGGTGGTAAACCAGTCGCCGACGCAGTCCCCGAATGGCATCGGGGCGGCCTTTGACCAGCAGTACGTGCGTGAAGCCATGCAGCTGGGCATCGACCAACCGGCCATCGTCAAGGACTTCTACAACAACCTGGCGGTTCCCACTTACGACCCGGTGCCCTCGCAGCCGCCGAACCAGTACTACGACCCGAACATCACGAAGTACACGTTCAACCCGGCCAAGGGCAAGCAGCTCCTGATCTCGCACGGATGGAAAGACGTCAACGGAGTCATGACCAAGGGCAACCTGAAACTCCAGTTCACCTGGCTGGTCATCTCCGGAGACACCGCCACTGACAACATCGCCCAGCTGATCAAGGCTGACTGGGCTCAGGAGGGCATCCAGGCCACCATCAAGCTCCTGACCTTCAACCAGATCATCCAGGAGGCCAGCACGACCTCGACTCAGTGGGCGGCTGCCTGGTGGGGCGGCGGCTGGTGCTACGAGCCAGACTACTACCCGAGCGGTGATGGTCTGCTTGACGAGCCGACGTATGACGGCGGCTACAACAACGCCACGATGGATAGGTTGATCAACGAGACCGTGAACGCCAAGACGCCTGCCCAGGCCAAAGCGGCCATGGACGCGTACCAGGTGTTCGCCTCGAAGAACGTGCCGGTCCTGTACATCCCGTCCGCCTCTGGGGTCGAGGCTGTCAAGCCCGGACTGAACGGTGTCAACTCGTCCTTCAACCCGATCACAGTCCAGACGTGGATCAACGACTGGCGGATCGGTTCGCCTGCTCCGCCTATCCCGTAGAGCAGTATCCCCCCTGGATGCGAGCCCGGCTGCGGCCGGGCTCGTTTCCTTTCCTCCTCTACGCCGTGCTCGTTACTGCTTGGGAGGTGGGCCTCTTCCAGCTGATGCCACGACGCGCTCGAGAGCGGCCGCCTAGAGCGGGTGGAGAGGATGGCGATGGCGGTATGCATGTGACCGGGTTCATGACCTCCTCGTGGTGGAAACCGCCACAATCCGTCTTCATGCTTTTTTACCAAGAAGCCCGTCTAAATACTTGCGAAATGCCGGTTCTTGGGTGTAACTTAAGATTCACTGAATACATCTGCAGAAAGAAGAGGACACCGGGCGAGGTGATGTTCAGGTTTCTTGCCATGTCTGGCCCAGGTTGTCGATGAGCGGTTCCCTCTTTAAAGGTCCATACGAGTCCATACGAGTCCGCGTCAGTTTGTACGACGAAAGGGGTTTGTGACCGCGATGAAGTCACGATTCCGGCGTTGGGCAACTGTGGGGATCGGCACTCTTGCTCTCGCGCTGGCTGGCTGCGGGGCCAGCAATGCTGCAACGGGTGCAAGCTCGGCCAGCGGCATTGCACCGGGCCTCAACACCAAATCCATCACACTGGTGGGTGCCGTCCAGGCGGAGCCCAACAACTGGTCTCCTTTCGTTTCAACGTCCACGTGCAGCACGCTCAACTTCTCCGTCGGTGGGCAGGCCTACATCCCACTGGTCTGGATCGCGAAGAATGACGGCATCAACTACTCGACCGGCTATGGCATCGCCCAGTCCATCACGCCCAGCAACAACAACACCACATGGACCATCAAGCTGAACCCCATCTGGCACTGGTCAAACGGCCAGCCGGTGACGGCTCAGGACGTCGTGTTTGATTGGAATGTGCTGAACGCCTCCACCTCCTCCACCGCACCATGGACGACCTGCGGAATTGGCATCGGCGGCATGGGCGGCGGCATCGTGACGAGCGTGACCGCCACGGGCCAATACACCGTCGTCATGAAGACCGCCAAATCCGAGGGGGCCGTCTGGTTCGAGCACAATCTCATCGCCCAGATCATTCCGGCGCCAAAGGCCGTCTGGGACAAGTACCCGAACAACATGACCCAGGAACTGAAGTACATCGCGTCGCTCTGGAACGAACCGTCCAACCCGGTCTACAAGGTCATCGACGGCCCTTACGGCTACGGGACCTACGTGAACAACGAATACTGGACGCTCGTCGCCAACCCGAAGTTCTCCGGGACGCCGAAGCCTCAGATCCAGAAGATCCTGTTCGAGTACGACACGTCGGACGAGAACGTGTTCGCGGGTCTGCGCAAAGGCACCTACGCGACCGCTGGCATCCCCGACTCATATCTGCCTGATAAGAAGCAGATCGAGCCGGCCTACCGTGTGACGGGCGCGCCGTTCGGGTTCTGTTTCAACTACATGGTCGTCAACCAGGACCCCGCCAATTCCCCCAACGGAATCGGGGCGGCCTTCGACCTGCAGTACGTGCGTCAGGCCATGCAGATGGGCATCGACCAGCCGGCGATCATCAAGGACTTCTATCACGGGCTGGCCGTACCCACCTACGACCCGGTACCGTCCGTCCCGAAGAACAGCTACTATGACCCCAACATCACCAAGATCACCTTCAACCCGGCCAAGGGTAAGCAGCTCCTGATCTCCCACGGCTGGAAAGAAGTGAACGGGGTCATGACCAAGGGCAGCCAGACCCTGTCGTTCACGTGGCTGGTGCTCTCGGGCGACACCACGACGGACAATATCGCGCAGCTAATCAAACAGGACTGGGCGGCGGAGGGCATCGACGCGACCATCAAGGAGCTGCCCTTCAACCAGATCCTGACCACCACGGCCACCACCAACAAGAACTGGGCGGCGGCCTGGTGGGGCGGTGGCTGGTGCTACGAGCCTGACTACTACCCGAGCGGTGACGGTCTGTTCAACCAGCCCAGTTTCGACGGGGGCTACAACAACCCGAAGATGAACCAGCTGATCACGGCCAGTACCCAGGCGAAGACACCAGCGGCAGCCCAGCAGACGCTCGACGCCTATCAGGAGTACGCGGCGACGGACCTGCCTGTCCTCTACATCCCGTCACCGGGTAGCGTGGAGGCCATCAAGCCGGGACTGAACGGCGTCAACGGCTCCTTCAACCCGATCACGGTGGAGACCTGGCTGAACGACTGGCGGGTCGGCAAGACCGCTCCGAACATGCCGTAGTTTCCTCCCGCGTCAAGGCTGCTGCGAGCCCGGCTTCGGCCGGGCTCGCTCCTTTGCACGGAGCTCTCTTCCTGTCACTCTGACCGTAGCAAAGCATGGGGGATGCGGGAGGCGTGGTTGGCGTGCTGGAACCCATCGAGCGCGACTGGTTCGAGCGTCCCACCCTCGAGCTCGCTCGCGCCCTGTTGGGAATGTGGCTGGTGCATGAGGAGCCGGACGGCACGACGGTCGGCCGTATCGTGGAAGTAGAGGCCTATCTGGGGCCTGATGACCGGGCCGCCCACAGCTTTGGTGGCCGCAGGACGCCCCGCACCGAGGCCATGTTCGGACCATCCGGCATCGCCTACCTGTACCGCAGCTATGGCATCCACGTATGCTTTGACGTGGTGTCCGGGGGTTTGGGAAAGCCGGAGGCTATCCTGGTAAGGGCCCTGGAGCCCGTACAGGGTGTCCGCCTCATGTGTGAGCGGCGTAAGCTCCCGGTCAACGGGGGGCGGTTTCCGCACCCTCGCCTCATATCGGGCGGACCGGGGCGGCTGTCCGAAGCACTCCACATCACGATGGATCAGTACGGCCACCTGCTCTGGGAACGGCCCCTCTACATCGCGCCGGACGCGGAAGGGCCTGC
>JBMFXK010000055.1:0-10229 GCA_049964315.1 Clostridia bacterium
GCGGTCAAGCGTGCGCACGCGGACGCTCCCTCCTGGCGAGTCCCCGGAGCGGACCGACAGCCTTGACCCGGATGCGGGTGGCGGAACCGGGCAGATAGGCGAGCGGCAGATCTTCCCGGTCGACGATGCGGACCTGTTCAGCATCGGCCCCGCCCGCGACGGCCCGGCGGATGGCGTCGTCCTCAGCATGGCGCAGGGCCGCCTCTCGGGAGACGCTGTCGAGGCTGTACACCCGATCCACGTCCCCGCTCACCTCGGCGATGGCTGCGCCGATGGCGTTGGCCACGTCGTGCCCCTGCGGCCGGAGGACCTGGATCACGTCCGTCATGCCGTCGGGCACCAAAAAGGCTCCGCCGCCGACCGCAATGACGGAAAGGAGATCCGCGGACAGGCGCATGCGCTCGACGGCGCCCTGCACCATCCTCCCGGCTTCGGCCAGGGCCCGTGCCGGGACCGCCGCATCCCAGTCCGCCAGCCGGGAGGCGTCCCCGAACTTCGCCCGCCCGCCGGCGACGGCTGCGTCACTGGCGGTCCATTCGTCACCCCCAAACACGCGAGCCTTCTCGGGCAGGCGGAATCCGACACTGTCGGGACCCAGCACCACCCGGTCGCCCAGCACCCGCAGACGGCTGCCACCGCCCAGTCCCAGTGACAGGAGATCCGGCATCCGGAAGTTGGTGCGGACGCCCCCAATCTCGACCGCCACCGACGATTCGCGCGGAAATCCCGACACCAGCGCCCCCACGTCGGTGGTGGTGCCGCCCACGTCAATGACCAGGGCGTCGTCGAGACCGGTCAGGTAGGCCGCGCCGCGAAGGCTGTTGGTGGGACCGGAGGCGATGGTGAAGATGGGAAAGCGGCGAGCATCTTCCAGCGTCATCAAAGTCCCGTCGTTCTGGGTGAGAAAGCAGCGGGCGTCCAGCCCGAGCGTCCGCACCGCCGCCTCGAACCCATCGGTGGCGCGTGCCATAACGGAGCCCAGGGCGGCATTCAGGATGGTCGCATTCTCCCGCTCGAGAAGGCCGATGGAGCCGATGGCGGCGGAACGGGAGATGCTCACGTCAGGACCGGCCACCTCGCGGATAATCTCCTCCGCCCGGCGCTCGTGCGCGTCGGCGACCGGCGCGAAGATGGAGACCACGGCCACCGCCCGCCCTGCATCGAGCGTCCTCGCAAAGCGGCGCACCGCCTCCTCATCCAGAGCCGCGATCTCGCGCCCGTCAAACTCGAATCCTCCCGGGAGGATTGCCACCCGAGGATCCAGCGCCGCGGCCAGATCCGCGGGCCAGTCGGTGAACGGCGGCACCGCAGTGGAGGCCGGCGCACCGAGGCGCAGCGCTGCCACCGGGCAGAGGCCTCTCCGCTCCACGATGGCATTCGTGCAATGGGTCGTACCCAGCATGACAAAGCCGACCCGGTCTCTCAGACCCGGGTCGGCCAGCAGTGCGGCGAGCGCCGCGGTTATCCCGCCCGCGACGTCACCCGTGGTTGGCGTCTTCACCTGCGCCCACAGATTCCCCGCCTCGTCCAAGAGGACGGCATCCGTGTTGGTGCCGCCCACGTCAATCCCGACCCGCCACGTCCGCTCCACGCGTGCCCTCTTTCTGACCTGCCGGCTGCCGACCGTGGTCTTCCGGGTTACATCACGTAGGCCTGCCGCTCCTCCAGTTCGGTGTCGAGACCCTGTTCCTCGACATCCTCCGGCACCCGCACCGACTCGAACAGGTTCAGGACCTTCAGGATGAGCCAGGTCATTCCGAACGCGTAGGCGGCGACGAACACGGCTGCCACACACTGCTTCAAAAAGAACGACGGGTTTCCGGCCACGAGGCCGTTCGCACCCGCGGCGTTCACGGTCAGGTAGGCGAAAACACCAAGGAGGATGCTGCCCAGCATCCCTCCCACGCCGTGCGCGGCCCATACGTCCAGCGCATCATCCCAGTGCATCCGGTTGCGGAGCTCGACAGCCCCGTAGCACACACCGGCTGCGAGGAGTCCAATGACGAAAGAGGCCCAGGTAGGCACGTACCCCGCCGCTGGCGTGATGCAGGCAAGTCCGGCCACTGCCCCGGTAAACGCGCCCACGGCGCTCGGCTTTCCGGTCCTGAGCCAGTGCACCGCCAACCACGTGCACATGGCGACCGACGCCGCGATGTCGGTGTTCACGAACGCCTGCGCGGCCACACCATTGGCAGCCAGCGCGGACCCGCCGTTGAAGCCGAACCAGCCAAACCACAACAGCCCGGTCCCCAACCCCACGAAGGCCACGTTATGCGGAATGGGCTGTTCGTCCGGTCGGAGCTTGCGCGAACCCACCACGAACACCGAGGCCAGCGCTGCAAATCCGGCACTCGTGTGCACGACCATGCCACCGGCAAAATCCAGCACACCCCAGTGAGCCAGGAAACCGCCACCCCAGATCCAGTGCACCAGGGGCACGTATACAATGAGGCTCCACACGACCAGGAATTTCAGGTAGCTCTTGAAGCGGACACGATCCGCAAATGCCCCGGTTATGAGCGCCGGCGTGATGATGGCAAACATCTCTTGGAAAATGAAATGGGCCAGCGCCGGAATGTGCGGCGCCCAGGGGCCGGGCTTCATGCCAACGCCGTTCAGTGCCCACCACGACAGGTTTCCGATAATGCCGCGGATGTTGCCGGAGAAGGACAGCGAATAGCCCACCAGCACCCAGATGACGGTCACGACGCCCATGGAAATAAAACTTTGCATGAAGATGGCAAGGAAATTCTTGCGCCTCACCAGGCCACCGTAGAAAAAGGCCAGACCAGGAGTCATCACCATCACGAGCGCGGCGCTCATAAGGACGAATGCGGTGTCACCGGCATTAATCACGACCCAACCCGTCTCCGTTCTGTCTTCAGGTTCATCCGTGTCGGTCGGTCAGTGTGAGCCAGGATCCCGACACGGGAACCCCCGGATGTCCGGGGGTTCCCCATCCATCACGCCCGGGCGCTGGCGACCCAGGATACGACCTGGTCGGGGCTCACCGGAATGTCGGTCACCAGCACCCCGAACGGTGCCAGCGCATCGGTCACCGCGTTGGCCACGGCCGGCGGCGCCGCAATCAGCGATCCTTCTCCCATACCCTTGAACCCGCCCAGACTCTCGGACGGGGTCTCCAGATGCTTGACGCGCATGGGGGGCACGTCCGTGAGCGTCGGCAGCAGATAATCCATCAGGCTGGTGGTGGTGAGCTGACCGGCCTCATCGTAGTGCAGCTCCTCCAAGAGCGCGCTACCGATGCCCTGCGCCACCCCACCGTGGATCTGCCCCTCCACGATGGTCGGATTGATCACGACGCCGCAGTCGTTCACCGCCACATAGTCCAGCATCTGAACCAGGCCGCTTTCAATGTCCACCTCGACCAGCGCCGCATGCGTGCCGTTGGAGTAGGTCGCGGCCATCGGAGGCTGATAGCGCACCAGCACCTCCAGTCCGGGCTCCATGCCTTCAGGCAGGTTGCCCACTTCGAGGTACGCACGCCGGGCCAGATCCTTGATGGCGACGCCATGTCCGGGCGCGCCGGTGACTTCGGCACGTCCATCCTGCAGCACGATGTCGTCGCTGGCCGCCTCCAGCATGTGCGCCGCCAGCTGCACCAGCTTGTCCTTCAGCATGCTGCTGGCCCGGAGCGCCGCGCCGCCGCCGATGGTTCCGGACCGGCTGCCACCCGTCCCGCCTCCGACCGGCGCGTTGTCGGTGTCGCCGTGCAGCACCGTGACGTCTTCCACCCGGATGCCAAGCTGACTCGCGATAATCTGGGCGAGCGTTGTCTCATGGCCCTGTCCGGTGGGACCGAGACCGCAGGTGGCCGTCACCGTGCCGGATGTGTCCATGCTGAGCTGGACGCTTTCGTAGGGAACGCTGCCGGCCTCCGACTCAGCAAACGCCGACGGCTCCACGAACACGCACAGGCCAAGGCCGACGTAGCGGCCCTCCCGGCGCCAGCGCGCCTGGTCTTCACGGAACTTATCCACGTTCATCATCGCCAGCGCCGCGTCCATCGACGCCTCGTACGAGCCCGCGTCGTAGAGCTGACCGGTGGCGGACCGGAACGGAAACTGGCCGGACTTGATCATGTTCACACGCCGTACTTCAACCGGGTCCCGGCCCAGGGCGCGGGCGACGCCTTCGATGATGCCCTCCTGCACCTGGGCGCCGATGGGTCCGCCGACGCCGCGGTAGGGGCCCATGGGGGCCTTGTTGCTGTACACGACGGTGATGTCGATGGCGACATGGGGAATCTGGTACGGCCCCGGGAGCATGTCAGCCGCCCAGGTGGCTTCGCCCACCGCACCCGGAAAGTTCCACAGCGGCCAGGCCCCGGTGTCTCCCCAGACATGGTCGCGCACGGCCACGATCCGGCCCGAGTCCTCAAACGCGATCGCCACCACGTGCTCGGCATCGCGTGCATGGGCGTCGGTGAGAAACGCCTCCCGCCGGTCGCTCACCCACTTCACCGGCCTGCCCAGCCGCCGAGCGGCCTCTGCCACCACTCCATACTCGGGGTAGAACATGGCCTTGATCCCGAAGCCGCCGCCCACCTCGGGCACCACCACGTGGACGCGCCGCTCCGGCCAGTCCAACAGCTCGGCCAGCTGGCGCCGCACCTCGTGCGGCGACTGGTGGGTAACGTAAACCGTCAGGCGATCGCCGTTGGGATCGGGCCATGCGACGGCCGCCCGCGGCTCGATCGGGGTGGCGGCCTGGCGATGGGTCACGAACGTGAGCTCCACATGCCGCGGGGCCGATCGGAAGGCCTCCTCAAAACCGTCCGTCGTGGTGGTGCGGGTAAACACCTGGTTCGGCTGATCGCCATGGACGCGCCGCGGCTCGTCGCCCACAGAGCGCCGCATGTCCAGCACGGGCTCCAGGGGCTCGTATTCGATCTCCACCCGATCGGCGGCATCTTCCGCCATATACGGATCCTGGGCGATGACGGCCACCACCGGTTCGCCCACAAACCGCACCTGGTCAGAGGCCAGCACGGTCTGGACCAGCCCCTGTCCCCCATGGTGGATCTGCAGCCGGGCCTCCTCGGCCGTCCACACGGCCACCACGCCCGGCATGCCGACAGCTGCGTGGGTGTCGACCTTGGCGATCCGCGCCGCCGCGTGCGGTGATCGGACAAATGCTATGGACAGCATCCCGGGGACGCTCACGTCGGCCACATACTCGCCCTGGCCTCGAAGCAGCCGGGGATCCTCGACACGGCTTACCCGCGCTCCCACAAACCGTGGCCGCAAGGGATTCATTGGGCTCCCCCTTCATCATCGTGGCGCCGGCTGTGCCGACACCCAATTCTTGTCCGCCGCCAGAGTCCGGTCGGCAGTCTTCGAGATGTTCGCGCTCCGAAAGTGCTTTTCCTACTCAAGTAAAGCACCGGTGCGCAGAGGATCGGGCATGCCGCCGACGAACCGGTCTGCATACGGAAACCGGCAGATGCGCCGGATATCGGAGGTGGCCGTTACGAGCGATGTCATGATCCTGGCCGGGGGTACGGTGGTGGACGGCACGGGAGCGCCGGCCGCGCCGGCCGATGTGGTAATCGAGGACGAGCGGATCCGCGCGCTGGAGCCTGTCGGCGCATACCGGCCCGCGGGAGCGCGGGTGGTGGACGTGGAGGGATACACGATTACGCCCGGGTACATTGACGTGCACTCCCATTCAGACAACGCACCCTTCCTTCCTGACCCCGACGTCAGCAAGATCCTCCAGGGGGTCACGACCGACGTCGTCGGCAACTGCGGCATGAGTCCGGCGCCTCGAGGCGAAGCGACCCGCGACATCCTGGACCGCTATCTCGATCGCCTGTTTCCACCCATGGTCTGGCAGGGTCTCTCGTGGCACGACTACTGGCGGCAGGCAGAGGGGGGCATGGTCACGCATGTCGCGCCGCTGGTGGGTCACGGCGCGCTCCGGGTAGCCGTGATGGGGATGGATCGGCGGCTGGCCACGGCGGCCGAAAAACGAGCCATGCGGGCCCTCTTGCGCGAGGCACTGGACGACGGAGCCTTTGGTTACTCGACCGGTCTCATCTACCCGCCCGGCATCTTCAGCGACACCGAGGAACTCACGGACCTGGCCCGGGAGCTGGGACCACACGTGTACGCCTCCCACATCAGAGGCGAAGGGGACCATCTGGTGGAGGCGGTGGCGGAGGCCCTCGCCATCGGCCGCGAGGCCGGAGTGCAGGTCGAAGTTTCCCATCACAAGGCGGGCGGCCGCGCCAACTGGGGCAAGACCCGCGAGACGCTCCGTATGATGGATGCCGCGCGGGCCAGCGGCCAGCTTGTGCGTCAGGACGTTTACCCCTACACCGCCGGATCCACCATCCTCACGGCATGTCTGCCGCCGTGGTCTCAGGAAGGCGGGGATGAGGCGCTCCTGCAGCGGCTGGCGGATCCGGGAGCCCGGAGACGGATGCGGCGGGACCTGGAAGCCGACGCCCCTGACTGGGAGAGCGAACTGCACCATGCCGGCGCCGACGGCATCGTTCTGTCTTCCACTGGCGATGGACGTTATGAGGGCGAATCGCTGGCTGCGATTGCGGGGCGCCTCGGAGTCGATCCCATCGAGGCGTTGTTCCGGGTCTTGGTGGAAGAGCGCCTGCGCGCCACCATGGTGGTGTTCCTCATGGATGAGGGGGACGTGGAGCGGGTGCTCGCGCATCCCTACACCATGGTGGGGTCCGATGCCCTGCCGCCGGGACGCGGGGGAAAGCCCCACCCGCGCACCTGGGGCACCTTTCCGCGCATTCTCGGCCACTACTGGCGCACCCGCGGTCTCCTGACCCTGGAGCAGGCTGTGCACAAGATGACCGGCCTTCCGGCCGCGACGTTCCACATTCCGGACCGTGGCCGCATCGCGCCGGGTCAGGTGGCTGACCTGGTCGTCCTCGATGCCGGCACGGTCATTGACCGGGCGACGTTCGAGGAACCGCTCAGGCTTCCGGTGGGCATTCACAGTGTGTATGTGTCGGGCCGCAAGGTCGTGGAGGGGAGCCGCTACATCGGTGAGCGAAACGGGCGTCTTCTCAGCCCCGCAGTATAGAACGGATCCGGCCTGCCCGGGGCGGGGCCCTTAATGCGGGCGACGGTCGTGGGGTCGTGGGCCGGGTGGCTGACGCCGGATAACCCGTCCAGCCGCTATCTGCTGACTGCTGGCGGCATCAACGTGCGGCTGGACGCGGGAAAGGTAGCGCTTCCGGCACTGAGCCGGATGCTGGTCCCCGAGTCGGTTGACGCCGTGCTGATGACCCATGGCCACCCGGACCATGTGGCAGACCTCTACCCGTTGCTGCGGGCGCGGGGGCTGCGCGGCCAGCATCCTCCGCCGCTTCAGGTCTACGGGCTCCCCGGTGCGATCGATGCCGTCCTGGCGCTGGAGGGGCCGGGCCCTTCGGATGAGGGTTGCCGTATCTCCCTCATCAACCCGGGACAGCCATTTACGGTAGGGCCCCTGACGGTCTCACCCAGCGCCTGCCCCACTTCGTGTCCAATGGGGGCTTCCGGGTGACAGACCCGACGGGTTCGTCCTGGCCTTTACCGGCGATGCCGGGCCTATCCGTCGGCGCTGGATCTGTTCCGCGGGCAGACCTGCTGCTGGGCGGAGGCCACACTCGCCGAAAGCCTGCCCGCTGGCTGGGACGATCTCCTGTCGACCGCCGAGGACGCCGCCCGGCTTGCCGCCGCCAGCGGTGCCGTCTCACTCGCGCTGACACATCTGTGGCCCGATGCGGACCCGGAGGTGCATGTCCAAGCCGCCCGCCGCCATTTCGCGGGACCGGTTTACGTGGCCCGGCCGGGTTGTCTTTTCAGGTGGCGGGACGCAACCTGGCGCTGTCCTGACCATCACACCGCTGCCGGAGGAGGAATCGGGCGTGGAACACGCCGTCTTTCCGAAGACGTATCGGGAGGACCTGCTGGCCTCGCTGATACGTCGCGCCAAGGCAGATCCCTGCGTCAGCGCGGCGGCCATGACCGGCTCGGGTGCCGCCGGCGTCACCGACGCGTGGTCGGACATCGACTTCATGATCCGGGTGACAGAGAGAGCGCTCCTAGAACAGGTCATGGCCGACTGGACAGCCTTTGTCAGTCGCGAGTTCGGCGCCGTCCATCACCTGGATGTCCCCCGGGGCCTAACGGTCTACCGGGTGTTCTTCCTGGCCAACACGCTGCAGGTGGACATCGCGTTCGCGGCGCCGGGCGACTTCGGCGCGCGTGCGCCCGCTTTCCAGCTGCTCTTCGGTGAGGCCGATCCCGACGTGCAGCCTTGGGAAGACCCGTCTTGCGACACCCTTATCGGCTACTGCTGGCTCTACGCGCTGCATGTCCGATCCTGTCTCATGCGAGGGCAGTGGTGGCGGGCGGAGTACATGGTGAGCGGTCTGCGTGACAGCGTCCTGGTCCTGGCCGCCCGCCGATTTGCGCTGCCGATCTCCCAGGCGCGCGGTGTGGACCGCCTCCCCGAGGCCGTTCGGCGCCCGTTTGAGGAGACGCTCCCCAAGGCGCTCACGCGGGAGGAACTCACCCGGGTGTTTTTGCTGCTGACCGGCCTCCTGCTGGAGGAGGTACAGCAGCTGGATCCCGCCCTGGCGGGACGTCTGTCCGACCCTCTGTGGACGCTGGTGCCGGATACTACCGTCGGCTCGTAATGTTGGGGCCCGCCGAGCGGCGTTGAAACTTCTCGGATGGGCCAAGGCCATGCGGTGCCAGGGATTGCACGCGGCCGCAAAGACACCAGGAGAGGCAGCCTCTCCTGGTGTCGACCGCGTCCTTTATTAGCTGAGGGCGGGAAGACCGGCGTCCCGCGCCTGGGCGTTGAACGCTGCCACTTCCTCCGCCATCAGGCTCTCCACCCGGCGAAGCTCCTCCTCCACCTGCCCGGTCAGAGTCTCCAGGGCCTCATACGTCTGTGAGGTGGGGGGCGCATCGGCCGAAGCCGCCACCTGGTAGATGTGGGCGACCTGGAGGTTCAGCATGGGCGGGTAGTTGATGTCGTCCTGGAAGTCGGCGTAGCGCCATTGCACCAGGCGATCGCGGGCGGCGTCCGCGCCGGCCTTGACCGCGCTCAGCGACTCGCGCAGCGCCTCGGCGTCGGATCGGTCCCGAAGCCGCGTCTCCCATTCCGTCACCTGGCCGCGCAGGGTCGAGATGCGGTTGTACGCCTCGTGGATGCGGCTGACCTGGTCACGCACCCGCACCAGCAGCTGGAACTGCTCTTCGTACTGAGCCGCGGTGGTGGACACGTTGGGCGGCGCCAGAAGCCGGAAGGCGGCCCGGGCTCGGGCATCTCCCGCCTGCAGCGTCACCGTGTATTCACCGGGCGGGGCGAGGGGCGCCAGCGATCGGGCGGCCGATCCCGTCTCGGCAATCGGGGTGGCACCGGGGTAACGGGCATCCCATACCACCCGGTGGCTTCCCGCGGTTGTCTTGAGGCGCGGCCGCGGATCGCCTGCGGCCAGCTCCCCGCTGGTGAGGTCGGCGACCGTCTCGCCCTTGGCATCCTGGATGGAGACGCTCACCTGGTCGACCGGGTGATCCAGGTAGTACTGGATGATGACGCCGGGCACGTTGGTGCCGGCGTCGAGCCATACCGCCGGATCGCCTGTGTCCGGCCGCCCGGCCAGGTAGCTGCCGGCGACCAGCATGGGCAGGTCCGACGTGTCCGGGATCCGGTTCAGGCGCCGATTGCGGCCGAAGGTCGTGGCGCGGACGGTGTCCCGTGGCGTAAACAGGCGTACCTCGTCCGGATTGGAGTCGGTGGCCAGCTCGCGGATCGGGGTCAGGTCGTCCAGGATCCAGAATGAGCGGCCGTGCGTGGCCGCCACCAGGTCCGTCCCCTTGACCTCGAGGTCGTGCACCGGTACCCCCGGCAGGTTCAGCCGGATGCTCTCCCAGTGGGCCCCGTCATCGAACGAGACGTAGACGCCTCGCTCGGTCCCGCAGTACAGGAGGCCCGGAACGGCCGGATCTTCCCGGATGACGCGGGTATACTCGTCCTTCGGGATGCCCTCCGTGATGGAGGTCCAGGAGGATCCCCCGTCCGTGGTCTTCAGGAGGTAGGGCGTCGGGTCATCGAGCTTGTAGCGGGTCGCCGCCACATACGCGGTGCCGGCGTCCCGGTGCGAGGGCTCGATGATGCTGATGAGCGTCCACTCCGGCAGGTCGCGCGGCGTCACCTCGGTCCAGGTGCGTCCGTCG
>JBMFXK010000056.1:0-10198 GCA_049964315.1 Clostridia bacterium
TTCGGGCTGTCCGGCACGGGTGCGGTGATCCTGGTGGCGACCGGGGCCAGCAAGAAGCGGGACCGCTTCCCGCCGGCCGTCTACCGGCGGGCGGAACAGAGGGTGCGCGAGGCGGTCGAGCGCTGGCAGCGGGAAGGGGGCGAAGAAGGTGGACCGGCCGGATTCGTTGCGGCCCCTTGAGGAAGTGGAGAAGGAGTGGGACGCCGACCCCACCCTGCGGGCGGCGTACACGCGCGAGGTGCCCTACGCCGAGGTCGCGCAGGCCATCATCGCGCTGCGCGTGCGGCACGGGCTGTCCCAGAGCGAGTTCGCGCGGCGGGTCGGCAAGCCCCAGCCGTACATCGCCCGCCTGGAGTCCGGGAGGGCCAACGTGCAGGTCGGCACCCTGCAGGCCTTCGCCGAGGCCCTGGGCGAGCGCCTCCACCTCCACTACGGGGAGGAGGCGGCAGCGGCCAGCTGATCCGGACGGCCATCCGAACTTGGGCAGTCGTGCCGACGTCCTGCCCGCGCCCTGCGCCTGGCACTCTGCGTTGAGGGCGCGGCGCCTTCTGCTACCGCGCTGGCGGCCCACCCTGCAACGGTGCGGGAGTCTATCCGCCAAGCGCTCGGTGCCCAAAGGAACCGGACACCGGGACCCGAAGCCCAACCGGCGATGTCGGCACTGACGTGGTTCGGAATGGCGGCAGTCTCCAGCATGCTGGTCTTCTACTGGCTCGAACCCCGTTCGGCCCGCTTCACGTTCTGGTTCGGCGTCGCCTGTCTGGCGTCATCGGCCTACGGCTGGCTCTCGGGGACATGGCCGTTCGGGGTGGTCGAACTCGTGTGGGCGGCCGTGGCCATGCAGCGGTGGTGGCATCGCCGCCGCCCGAGCGGTTGAGTGGCCCGGGCCTGCCCCTGTCTGACACGCGCTGCGTGGTACTACCAACCGCCGTGCCGGGACCGTCTCATTACGAGAGCAGCGCATCCACACGCCGGCCGATGTCATCCCGTACCGCCCGGAAGGTCGCCCGGACCTCACACTCACTGCCCGTGGCCTTGGCCGGGTCGGGCAACGGCCAGTGCACCCTCCGGACGTGCGGCGGAGTCACCGGACACCTCTCCTCCGCATCCCCGCACAGCGTAACGATCACGGCCGCGCCATCCAGCAACTCCGGATCGATCGGCTTGGACACCTGCCGCGAGATGTCGATCCCCGCTTCCGCCATGACCGCGACCGCCAGGGGGTTCACCCCCGAGGGCTCGATCCCCGCGCTGGCCACCTCCCACCGATCGCCGGCCAGATGACGGGCGAACCCCTCCGCCATCTGGCTGCGGCATGAGTTCCCGGTGCACAGAAAATAGACAAGTGGCTTGCGCATGACTCACCCTCCCGCGGATGTGGCGCGAACTTCGGCATGCCAGGCGCGGGCCGGGACCTCGCCCGCAGCCTCCTCCAGCGTCTGCTGCTTCGGCTCCGGCAACGCGAGCAGGGTGAGCAGCACACCCAGGAGCGAGACGCCGGCCAGGATCCCCATCGTGCCGGGCAGGTGCAGGGCCTGGATCAGCAGGGGCATCAGAAACGCGCCCAGGAACGCCCCCGACTTGCCGCCAGCGGCCGAGATCCCGTCGCCGAGCCCTCGCACCTCCACCGGGAAGACCTCCGAGGGATAGACGAATGTCGTTTCGTTCGGGCCGAACTCGACGAAGAAGTAGCTGACGGCGTACACGACCAGGAAAAGCAGCGGCAGTTTCACGATGCCGGGAACGAGGAAGATCAGGGCGTAGGCCAGCGCCATCGCGAGGAACCCCTGCCACTGAATCCGGCGCCGGCCGATCCGATCCATGAGACCCACCGCGACCCAGTATCCGGGTACCGCCGCGACCAGGAAGATGGCCGCCGCGATCAGGGTGGTAGTGATCAGGGTCGCGTGTGGCAGCAGGGCCTTGAGGACAATCTGGGACGAGACGCCGTTGCCGTAGAAGGCGATGTCCATCAGGAACCAGCTACCCGCCGTGCCCACCAGGCGCAGGAAGTATGGCGAGCGCAGCAGGCTCCGGCGCCGCGACACCGTCCCGGCCACCGGACGGACATCGACGCGCTCGCCCGTGAGCTCGCGCACCGTGGCCGCCGTGCCCTGCACGTCACCGCAGATCCCCAGGGTGAAGCGCGGGGTTTCCTTGATCATCCGGCGCAGGTAGATCACCGACGCCGCGGGGATGGCTCCCAGGCCCAGCATCAGGCGCCAGGCCAGCGCGTGCGGCACGCCGGCACTCAGCAGGATGGCGGCGACGGCAGGACCGGCCAGCAGACCGAAGCCCTGCATGGCGAAGACGGTGCCCACCAGCCGCCCCCGGTCCCGGCGGTTGGCGTATTCGCTGGTGATGACGGCCGATGTGGCGTAGTCCCCGCCAACCCCGAACCCGACCAGGGCGCGGAAGACAATCAGTTGCCCCACGTTGTGCGACAGGGCCGAAAGGATGGCGCCGACGGTCAGCAGCAGGACCTCGACCCCGTACATCGCCTTGCGGCCGAAAAGGTCCATAAGCCTGCCGAAGCAGACAGCGCCCAGCACCGAGGCCAACAGCGAGGTGGAGTTCAGCCACATGAGTTGCCCCGTCGTCAGGTGCCAGATGGGTCCGAGGATCGCCGTCACCGTACCGATGATGAACAGGTCGTACGCATCGGTGAAAAAGCCCATCCCGGCCGTGAGCACCGTGCGCCAGTGGAAACGGGACAGCCGCGCGTCGTCCAGCGGCCTGTACAGGTCTCCTGGGGCCATGATGTCCCTCGGCATCCATTCCGCCTCCTCACAGTCAGTCACCGGGCGGGAACGTTGGCAGGGAGACCCGTCAACTCGGCAAGCAGCCGCTCCACGGATCGGCGCACGAGATCCCGCACGTCGCGGAACCGGGCCAAGCGGCGGTACGGTGCCCCCTCCGCCCGCGCGGGGTCGGGCAGGGGCCAATGCAGCCACCTCGCCCGCGGGCGGACATCCGGTCGCCAGCCGGCGGGACCGCCGCACAGCGTTACCACGATCTCAGCCCGATCCAGGTGCCCGGGGGTGAGGGCCTTGGAAGACTGGTCCGAGATGTCCAGGCCGGCTTCGGCCATCACCCGGACGGCCAGAGGGTGCAGGCCGGCGGGCTCGATGCCGGCACTCTCGACGGGCACCTCGCCGCGCCCCAGGACGCGCATGAAGCCTTCGGCCATTTGGCTGCGCGCGGAATTCCCGGTGCAGACGAACAGGACGTGCGGCAGCCCAGCGGCGGAAACCGGTCCCACGCCGGAATATGGCTCCACCGACACGGTGGGGGCTTCGCCGAACACGGCTTGCCAGCGCTCGGCCAGGTCTTGCCAGCTGTCCAGTGGCGAGGCAAACAGACCCTGCACCCCCGCCACCGTCCGGTCCACCCGTTCCGGGTGCCAGTGGTAGAGAACCTGCTGGCCCACCCGGTCGTCGCTGACCCACCCGCCCGCGCGCAGCCGCGCCAGGTGCTGGGACACGGACGACTGGCTCACCCCCAACAGTTGCTGTAACTGCCCGACGGTCAGCGGGCGCTCCGCCAGCAGGCGCAGGATGCGCAACCGGGTCCCGTCGGCGAGTACGGACAGGTCGGAAGCCAGGGCATCCCGCACCGCGCTCACCTCTTTTCGCAGTCAATCGTAATAAGCCGATGAATGGCAGGTGGTTAAGTCCACGTTAAGGTTTCGCTGCTGGCGGGCGGCATCTCGTGCGAAGCGTCACCCGGCGGCGTGCAGGGTGGCGAACAGGGCCGCCAGCGTGACGGCAAGCACCGGGACCGTCAGGGTAAGGCCCACGCGGAAGTAGTACCCCCAACCGATCCGCACTCCGCGCCGTTCAAGCACGTGCAGCCACAGCAGGGTGGCCAGCGAGCCGATCGGCGTGATCTTTGGCCCAAGGTCGCTGCCCACCACGTTGGCCAACGCCATGCCCACCCGGCCGACACCCCCGATCTCGGAGGCGTGGATGGCCAGGGCGTTCACCATCACGGTGGGCATGTTGTTCATCACCGAGGATAGGCCGGCGGCCAGGTACCCGGTGTAGAAGAGCGACGCCGCCAGGCCATGCCGATGCGCCCACACCAGCGATTGGCCGAGGATGCCGATCAGACCCGCGTCCCGCAGGCCGAACACCACGACGTACATGCCGACCGAAAACACGACGATCTTCCACGGCGCCTCCAGCACCAACCGCTGTACGCGGACAGCCGGACTGCGCCACGCGAAGATCAGTAGGAGTAGCGCCGCCGCGCCGGCGACGACGGAGACCGGGATGTGGAGGGCCTGGGTCATCAGGTAGCCTGCCAGGAGCAGGCCGAGGACCAGCCACGATAGGCGGAAGAGGCGGGGATCGCGGATGGCGCTGGCCGGTGTCTTGAGGCCACCGGTCTCGACTGTGGGCGGCAGGTCGCGCCGGTAGAAGAGATACAGGGCCGAAAGGCTGGCCGCCAGTGCCGCGAGGTCCACCGGCAGCATGTGCGCCGCGTAGGCGACAAAGCCAATGTGGAAGAAGTCGGCGGAGACGATGTTGACGAGGTTGCTGACGACCAGTGGGAGCGAGGTCGTGTCGGCGATAAAGCCGCTGGCCATGACGAAGGCCAGGACGGCGGCGGGTGGAAGCCGCAGGGCCTTCACCTGCTCATACACGATCGGGGTTAGGATCAGGGCCGCGCCGTCATTGGCGAAGAACGCGGCCACCAGTGCCCCGAGGAGGATGCTATACAGGAACAGGCGCAGTCCGCTGCCGCGCGAGGCCCGCGCCATGTGCAGAGCCGCCCACTCGAAGAAGCCGATAGCGTCCAGCACCAGCGAGATCAGGATCACGGCCACGAAAGTCAGGGTGGCGTCCCAGACGATGCGGACGACCTGCACTACGTCCCCGACGGACACGATGCCCAGGACGACCGCCAACGCGCCCCCGACGGCCGCCGGCCACCCGATGGACAATCCCCGCGGCTGCCAGATCACCAGGACCAGGACGGCGACAAACAGCGCGACCGCCAGCAGGCTGTGCATGGACCCCTCCGCTTGAGGATGTCAGGCAGGGGGACAGGGGACCTAGCTATCACACCGGCTTGCGCGCGTGCACGAAGGCGCTGACGAAGCGGGCGGCAGAGGCCCCGTCCAAGCCGTCTCCGGCCGCCAGTCCGAGATCATGCAGCGTATAGCTGTGCACCTCTGCCACCTCTGCGATCTCGATGCTCTCGAAGCCCACGGTGGACAGCTTCCGCCGGTATTCGCCGATTACCAGCGCCCCGCCCACGCAGCCGGACCAGAGGGCCAGATCACGGCGGAGTCCGGCGGGGATCTCCGGCTCGCCGGGCTGCGGGTCGCGGATCACCACATCGGCAATCGCGAGTCGCCCTCCGGGGCGCAGGACGCGAAAGGCCTCCGCCAAAACGGCGTCCTTGTCAGGACTCAAATTGATCACGCAGTTGGAAATCACCGCGTCCACGCTGTGGTCCGGCAGGGGAACCGCCTCGATGTGACCCTTGAGAAACTCGGCGTTGGTCACGCCTGCTGCGCTCCCGTTCTCTCTGGCCAACGCCAGCATCTCGTCCGTCATGTCCAGGCCGTACGCCTTCCCCGCCGGACCGACCCGGCGCGCGGCCAGCAGGACATCGATGCCGCCGCCCGAACCGAGATCGAGAACGGTCTCCCCCTCATGCAGGTCGGCCAATGCTGTCGGGTTGCTGCAGCCCAAAGACCCGATCACGGCGCCGGCGGGCAACTCCTCCAGGTCGTCGGCGGCGTACACGGTTGACCCGAAGCCACTGCCCCCCGTACAGCCGTCGCCGCAACCGCAGCCACACCCGGACGGCGGACGAGACGCCGTGACCGCTTCCCGCACACGAGCGGCCGCGGCGGAATAATGGTCGCGAACCGCCGAGGTCACGTTGGCCCGCTGGTCTCCATGTTCAGCCGCAGTGTCCCGTGAAGCCATGCTGCAGCCCTCCTACCTGGGTGTGTGGTCATGAAGGCCCGAGGCATCGGACGCCGCACCCCGCACTGGATGGACGCGCACACCGGCCACGAGGCGGTGATGCGGGTAACGGAACATCACTCACCACTGAGGATCCACATCCACATCACCGTGTTGCTCCTGTCCGGCGGGGTCCATCGGCACGGACTTGAACAGGACGTCCGTACGCTTACCCACGCGCGCGTACGGAACCGGTTCCCACGGTTCCGGTTTGAGTTCAAGAACCGGGTACATGGCATTCGGCGAGCTTCGCAGCAGCACATCCCGGACCCAGGACCATTGCGCCTCGCGCAGAGCGTCGACCTCCGCAGGGGTCACCTGCTGCGACCGAGCCACCATGTCCGCTTCCCGCGCGGCGAGCGCCTCAGGATATGCCCCGGCCCTCTCCGCCACGCGTATAGTGCGTCCGCTGGAAATCTGTTGAACGACGAACCAGACTCCCGGTTCGTCCTGCACGTCCTGGGTGCCGAACCGGACGCGCCCACCGGTAAGATACGCCGCCACGTCCCCAAGGCACGGGCTGTTGCGCGAGAGCACCCGGAGATCCGTTCGATCGATCACCCCGTCCGGAAAGAGCAAAGCCAGCCCCCGGGAAAGCGCGACCGCACCACGGAACAGCCCGTCGCAGGCATGGCCGTGAAATTTGACCAAGTCCTTGCAGGTGACGGTCTTGGTGCTTTTGGCGTACCTGCCATGGCTCGACTCGGTATCCCGGACCTGGAAAGACGGAAGTTGCGCCTGGGCCGCCCATCGCGGCCAATACCACTCGGGAGCGTTATCCGCCGAGGTCCTGCCTGCCTGTTCCATCTCAGAACGTCAACACCGTGTATCCGTCCCGCGCGAACCTCGAAAAGGCATCCCGCGCGAATTCGGCGCGGACACCCATGGCCTTGGCCGCCTCCGCCAGTCCCCAGTTGTTGAGCTGGTTGGTGCAGCCGCCAACGCTGATTCCCGCCACGACCAGTTCCGCGATCAGACGGCCGGCGTCCGAGTCCCGTTCGCCCACGAGGCGCAGGCCCTGGGTGAACAGGAAGACCTCCACGGAGTCGATGCCGTTCTCCTGCCGTGCGTCGTGCATGCGTTTGGCCACATGAAGTCCCGCGTTCGCACGCCCAAGGTCATCGTTGCCGGAAAGCACCACGACAGCGATCTTCGCCACGATCGATCCTCTCCTTCCGCCGACAGGCGGATGGGGGTCAAGCGCATTCAGATTCCGGCGCCGGAGGCGGCAGGCTGCCGCCCGAACACCGCCTCGGCAAGCCGCCGCACGGAGTCCAGCCCGATCACTTCCCGCTCGTGCAGGGGGGCGATCAGGACCTCCGCGCCGGGAAACCTCGCCGGGATCTCCCGCAGGTAGCGCTGCTGCATCTCGAAACGATTGCGGAAGAGGGGGTGGATACACACCTCCTCCGGCAATACCTGATTGACCACCACCAGTCCGGTCTGCAGGCCGATCGCGCGCAGATCGGCGGCGGCGCGTTCCGCCTCGGCCAGCGGCGTCGCCTCCGGATAAACGACGAAGGAAAACAGTGTCTGCGCTGGGTCCCTGAGCAGCGCCAGCGCCTGCTGGAACCGGGCCGCCTCCTGCCGGTCCATCTCGGCGCTCTCCGCGGAGCCGTGGGCCTTAACGGCAAGCTGCTCGCTGTAGCTGAGCGGAAGTTCCAGCAGGCGCAGCGTGTGACCGGTCGGCGCCGTGTCGAAGACAACGACTGGATAGTCATCGGTCAGCAGGTAGGTCAGGAAACGGCGGAAGACGGCGATCTCCTCGGTGCAGGGGGAGTCGAGTTCCTCGGCCATGCGCTCCACCGTATCCGGGGTGTAGCGCCCGCGCGCCTCCGTCAGTACCTGCTCCTTGTACCTCTCGGTCTCGTGCCGCGGGTCGATGCGCGCGGCCCAGAGTCCGTCAACGCCCGGCACCGGTTCCGCCTCGTCGCCCACAGGGCATTCCAGGACGCCTCCGATGTGCGCCGCCGGATCGGTGGTCACCAGCAGCGTCCGCCGGCCACCCGAGGCCGCCGCGACGGCGGCGGCGACGGCCAGCGTCGTCTTGCCGACGCCGCCCTTGCCCGCGAAAAACAGGCGGCGCGCACCATCTCCAAACAGGGATGGCCGGTCAACGGATGGCGTGGACATCGAAATTCACCCACTTCCCGAGCTCGCGCAGCATCAGTACCCCTTTGACCTCCTCCTGCAGAAGCGGAACCTCGTCTGCCGCCCCGGGGAACCTGGCCAAGAGCTCTCCGATCGCCGCGCGCTGCATCTCCCGCCGCGAGCGGAAGAAGGGGTGCGCGGCCGCCTCCTCCGGGATCACGCCGTTGATGTACAGGCGCTGGTTGGATATCCCGAGCGCCTCCAGCTCCCGCGAGGCGCGCAGCGTCTCCTGTACCGCGGTGCGCTCCGGCTGGGAGACGAAGACAAACACGGTGTCCTCGCCGTCGCGCAGCCGCCGCATGGCCTCGTCGTACTGCTCCTTCGAGGTCTGCAACTGATCGACCGGTCCGATGCAGGTCTGTCCGGATCCCTGGGCACTGTCTTCGATGTGCACGGACCACGCGGCCGGCAGTCCGAGCAGCCGCAGCGTGTGCCCCGTGGGTGCCGTGTCGAAGACGACCCGGTCATAGTGTCCAACCAGCATGCAGGCGATGAACTCGTCGAACCCCGCGATCTCGACCGTGCAGGGGCCGCTCATCTGCTCCTCCACGGTGCGCAGCATCTCCTCGGGCAAAAGGCCGCGCAGAGGCGTCAGGGCCTTATCCCTGTATGTGCGCGCCGCTGCCTGCGCGTCGATCTCCTGGGCGTCCAACCCGGGCACGGTGGCGATCGGTCGCGGACTCGGGCCGATCTCCTGTTCGAACACATCGGCCAGGTTCGAGGCCGGGTCGGTCGTCACAAGCAGGGTTCGTTGTCCCGCGTCGGCCAGCCGGACGGCTGTCGCCGAGGCAAGAGACGTCTTGCCGACGCCTCCCTTGCCGGAGAAGAACAGATGACGAGCCACAGGAACACCCCCCGGCGCAGCAGCCGACCGCACAAGGCCGACCGTAGGTCAGTCTAGAAATGGGCACTGGGCAGGTCCGGGCTGCTGAACTAGCAGCTCCGACGGCCTCCTCAACCACAGCCGGTTTGCTTGCCGGCGACGGCGCCGGTTGTTGCCATGGAACGAGGCGCCTTCAACTGCTCATAGGTTGGGTAGGCACCGCTGCTGGCGATCTGTCCGTCGACGGTCACCACCGGCAGCGCCGATGTCCCCCGCTGAAGCAGGAGCTGGTAGACGTGAGGCATGCCGACAAACGCCTGAGGCTGCCGGCTGAGCTGGTAACGCTGCACGTCCGCCCCTTCGGCCTTCAGACGCTCCACGACCTGCTGGAAGCCGATCAGCGCGGGATCCGGCGCCGGTCCGCAAACCCCGCTCGCGCAGCACATCTCCGGATCGAATACACGGACCTGCATGGGATTCAGGCTCCCTTCTGGCAGCCACAGTCGGGACCGCAGCCGCAACCGGCCGACACCACCGCGAGTTCGCCATCCTGCAGCACGGCCTCGGCGAGGGCATCCATTCCGAGCTTGACGTGGATGTGGACCGCGCGCGCGATGTTCACCGCCTCGCGCAACTGGTCCGAGGTCACCCCGAGGCGGCGTGCCGCTGCAACGTGCTGCTTGAGGCAGTCCTGGCAACCACCGGCCATCGAAGCCGCCACCGCCATGAGTTCCCGAGTCCTATCGTCCATAGGAGCACCTCCTTGATGCATCGTGACATCACAATATCCCTATGTATAAAGCGCGTCAATGGTGCGTCGCGCTGCCGTGTCGGCGGAATTACCTGGTCACGCCGGCTGCGGGCCGGGTCCGCGCTTCGGATCGTGCGCAGACGCCTGCGGGCGTCATGGCGCCCAGGTGCGCCATCAACTCCCCGGGGACCTCAACGGCTTCCAGCGCGGCGCGAACATAGGCCGGCATGTCCGCCGCCCGCCGGTAAAACGCCCACGTGCCGCGCCGCTCATCCTCGACCAAGCCGACATCCCTCAAACGGCGCAGGTGCTCACTGATGGCGGGCTGGCTGATGCCGAACAGTTCGACCAGCTCGCAGACGCACGCCTCACGCACGCCAAGGAGAGCCAGAATCTGAAGGCGCGTATCGTCTCCGAGTGCCCGAAACACTTTTGCAACGTGACCCTGTGCCAATCGCATGTCATCACCACATCGTATTATACCGATGA
>JBMFXK010000057.1:0-10111 GCA_049964315.1 Clostridia bacterium
GAAAAGCGTGAAGATCTGGCCCGTCAGTACACACCGGCCGAGATGGCCATGCAGCGTGCACTGCGGGATGCTTTTGACCCCGTCGGGATCGCAAACCCCGGCAAGATTTTTCTCGATGAACGCGAGACCTCGGTGGGGGACGCAGGAGCCACTCATGCCGGTTGACGACAACTTGCCGCTGTCCGCATTCCGCCCCCGGTCGATGCTGCACGTGGACGAGCATCTCGTGGACCGGCCCCGCTACCCAGTGATTGACATGCACAATCACAGTCAGTGGGGAGAGCACTGGCAGGTGACCGACATCGACACGCTGATCGCGGAGATGGATGCGGCGGGCGTCGCCGCGATGGTAGACCTCGACGGGGGAAACGGTGACCGCCTGAAGACGCACCTTGAGCGATTCCGCGGCCCGTACCCGGATCGCTTCGCGATCTTTGCCACCTGTGATTGGGCCCGGCACCTTGCCTGCGACGATTTCGGAGAGCGGATCGCCGCCGACTTGCGGACGGCGGTCCAGGCCGGGGCCGAGGGGCTGAAAATCTGGAAGGATCTGGGGCTGACCTGGAAGGACAATCGGGGGCGGCTGATCGCGCTGGACGACGAGCGCCTGGCACCCCTGTTCACGACGGCCGGCGAGCTTGGTGTCCCCATCCTGATCCATGTCGCCGATCCGATGGCCTTCTTCCAGCCGCTTGATGCCGCCAACGAGCGCTTCGAGGAACTCAGCCGTCACCCCGACTGGCACTTCTATGGTCCTGGCCTGCCAAGCTTCGACGCTCTCATCGACCAGTTTGAAGCCGTCCTGGAGCGGCACCCATCCACCACCTTCATCGGCGCCCATGTAGCGTCCCTGGCGGAGGATTTGAAGAGGGCCGAAGAGCTCTTGCGCCGCCGGCCCAATCTCTACGTGGACATCTCGGCGCGCGCCGCGGAACTGGGCCGCCAGCCTCACACCACGCGGCGGTTTCTCGGCAGCATGGCCGGCCGTGTTGTGTTCGGCCTGGATGGCTGGCCAGCGCGAGCCCGCGACTATCGGGTGGTATACCGGATGCTGGAGACGTCTGACGAATACTTCCCCTACACCGGGGACGAAGACGCCCCGCCTGGATCCCAGGGGCGCTGGCGGATCTACGGCGCGGACGTGGACGACGCGTCGCTCCGTGCCCTCTACTACGAAACAGCGCTTCACATCCTGCCCCGGTTTCGCAGCGCGCTCGAGCACGCGTGCCACTGAGGCCGCCTGACTCGATCAGCGGCGCTATACCGGCGTCCAGACGAGCGCGGCACCGTGCTGACGGCAGGCCAGGCGGATGTCGTCGGCCCACGCCCCTGCCTGCTCGCGGGCAGCAGGGTCAGACACCACCATGTGGACCCTCTCCCAGGCCAACATGCGGTAGGTGGCACACTCGCCAAACTTTCGCGAGTCAGCCAGCACCGTCACACGCTCAGCGGCGCGGGCAAATGCCGCGCCGATGGCGGCCGCTGGGGCGGAACGGGTGCTGAACCCAAACTGCGGGTGGACGCCGCTCACACCGAGGAAGGCGTCCCGCAGGTGCAGATTATCCAGCTGCCGTTCCGCCGCCGGGCCTGAGGTGCCGTAACGGGGGCTGCCCAGTGCGCCGCCGACGACGACGACGGGCACACCGGCGTGGATCAGCAGCATCGCGATGTTGACCGCATTGGTGACCACGGTGACGCTTTTGGGATCAGCCGCCAGATACTCAGCCAGCCGGGTGGTGGTGGTGCCCGCATTGAGCCCGATGACGGAGCCGGGTTCCACCATGTCGTGGGCAGCCTGGGCGATGGTGGCCTTCTCGTCCGCGGCCGCCTCCATCTGCTCCCGAAAGCCCGACTCCAGTACCAGTGCCCGCGCCGCCACCGTCCCGTGATATCGGGTCATGCCCTGAGCACGGGCCAACACCGCCAGATCCCGTCGGATCGTCATGGGGGAGCAGGCGAGACGACGAGCAAGCGCACTCACACTGACGGCTCCCTCGGTTCGCAGGATCTGAAGGATCTTCGCCTGGCGATCGACCACGCGCCCCTGCCGCCGTCGCGTCGGATCCCCGGACATGTGGTGCTCCTCTCGTATGGCCAGGGCCGCCTGGCCCGGTCTTCGTACAACGGCCGGTCCCACCGGGTCGGCCCAAGGACGCATAATCTGTAAGCATACGCACCAACATCGTGCTGATATGGTCGGAATCGCTCATATCGAGGCTATCATGAGTTGCCTGCCTCTGGCGCTGCCCAAGACCGCCTCGGCGCGCTGTTTCCGACGGATTCGATCCGATTCGACGCAGAGTTGAGGTGACACCATGGCCACATGGCCTGTACACGTTTCCCGGGGCGGTTTGGCTCTTGCCGCAGCGGGCGTATTGGGGATCGCCGCCCTGACGGGCTGCGGTGCGGGGAGTGGAAGCACCACCGCCACTTCCGCCGTCAACCCTTCCCAGGCAGTGCTGAGAATTGCCCTGGCGCCCGGTTCAGAACTGAATTGGTGGCCGCCCCTGCAGTCCGCCACCAATTGCGGCGACCTGGTCGGCGGCGGCGGTGCCAACGGACCCAATATCTATATCCCGATGCTCAACATCAGCTCCCAGGACACCATCGACTACCCGCTTTCCATCGCCTCCGGCATTACGGTCAGCAACAACGACACGACCTACACGGTGCATCTGCGGTCAAACTGGACCTGGTCCAACGGCACACCGGTGACGGCGGCTGACGTGGTCTACGACTGGGATCTGATCAAGGCGGCGGCCCGGCCCTCTTCCCCCATCCCGTACTGCTTCACGGGCGAGGGCAACGTGCCCCAGGTGATGGCCAGTGTGACGGCGGCGGGGCCGCACACGGTGGTGTTTACGGCCACCTCCTCAGTCAACCCCCTGTGGTTTGAGGAGAATGCTCTCTCACAGATTGTCCCGCTGCCGAAGGCGGTCTGGGACAAGTACTCCAACCTGGACCAGGAACTGCAGTGGATGAACAGCATCAGCAACGCGCCCACCAATCCGGTGTACCAGGTGGTGGACGGCCCCTACCGGCTGGCCTCGGTGAAGACCGACCAGTACTGGAAGTTCGTGGCCAACACGCACTACACCGGACCGGACAAGCCCAAGATCGACACCATCTACTACGACTACGAGACCTCCACCTCGTCGACCTATCTGGCGCTCCGCAAGGGAAGCGTGGACATCGCGAGTCTGCCGGTGACGATGTACTCGTCGATGAAGCAGATCGAGGGCTACCACGTGACGTCCGAAATGGGGCTGGTTTTCTACGATCTGCCGCTTAACTTCCGGGCCAATGCAAAGGGCGTGGGGGGACTGTTCAACAGGCTCTACGTCCGCCAGGCCCTGCAGTACGGCGTGAACCAGAAGCAGATCATCCAGGACCTGTACCATGGCACGGCGCTCACCACCTACGGGCCCGTTCCCTGTGTCCCGAAGAATGCATTCTGTGACCCCAGCCTCAAGAATCCCTACCCCTTCAACATTCAGAAGGGCAGGGCCCTGCTCGAGCAGCACGGGTGGCGGATGCAGAACGGGGTCCTGACCAAGAATGGCCTGCAGCTCGCCTTCCCCCTCACCTACGCATCGGGCAATGACGTGAACCAGAACATCGCCGAACTGCTGGCCGCCAACTGGGCACAGGAAGGCGTCAAGGTGACCCTGGACCCGATTTCTCCCGCCAGCATCGGCGGCATCGTGGGCTCGCCGAGCGAGTCCTCCAAGTGGGCCATGACCATGTCGGGATGGGGGTACGGCCCTGACTACTATCCGTCCGGTGACGGCCTCTTCAACACCAACGCCGGCTACAACATCGGCGGGTATTCCAGCACCCGCATGGACCAGCTGATTCAGGAGACGACGCAGGGCGGCACCGCCGCGGAGATCACGAGCCGTTTCAACGCCTACTCCACGTTCGCGGCCACAGACCTTCCGGTGCTGTGGATCCCGACGCCCGAAGGGCTCTGGGTGGTGTCGAACAGAGTGAGCGGTTTCGAACAGAACTGGAACGTGATCAATCAGTACACGCCCGACAATATGATGGGCATCAAGTAGCACTGCGACAGGTCCTCCCCGGTCCTCAAGCCGGGGAGGACTTTTTCCTGGGGCCAGTGGTGTGCGACCATGGCCGGAGGGGGGGTTGCAGTGTCGAGTTCCGGAACGCCCGCTGCGGACGTGGCCATCATCGGGGCGGGCAGCATGCAGTTCACTCAGCAGGTGGTGAGTGATCTCATGCGCGACCCCGTGACGCGGCATGTCCATTTTCGGCTCATGGACCTCGACCCAGAGCGGCTCGCGCTTGCGGTCCGGCTGGTGCAGCGGATCCAGGAGGAGACGGGGGGCCGGGGCGGCGCGGAGGGCAGTCCGGACCTCAAGTCCGCTCTCTCGGGCGTGGACTTTGCCATCAACGAGATTCAGGTGGGCGGTCTTGCGGCGACGGAACTGGATTTTGCCATTCCCGGGCGATACGGTATCCGCCAGACGATCGGGGATACGCTCGGCATCGGCGGTATCTCCCGGTCGCTCCGCACCATCCCTGCCGTGCTTCACATCGCGTCGGTGCTGCAGGCGCAAGCGCCTCATGCCTGGTTCCTGAACTACACCAATCCCATGGCCGCGGTGATGCGTGCGGTGAGCTGGACCCATCCGGATCTCGTGGCCGTGGGACTGTGCCACAGCGCGGAGTACACCGCCCGCGCACTGGCGCGGTATCTGGACCTGGAATTTGACGAGCTCGACTGGTTGTCGGCAGGCATCAATCATCAGGCGTGGCTCTTGCGCCTTCAGCACCGTGGACGGGATCTCTATCCGCTCCTCCACGAGAAAGCCCAGGATCCCGCCATCTTCGAACGGGATCCGGTGCGGTTCGAGCTGCTTCGGCGATTCGGCCGCTTCGTGACCGAGTCCTCGGAGCACAACGCGGAGTACGTCCCCTATTTCCTTCCCTGGGACGATGAGATTGAGCGGCTCCAGGTGCCCGTGGACGAATATCTGCGACGGAGCCGCAACAGCGTGGCCAAGTTTGCAGCCCTGTCGCGACAGGTGGAGGTGCCGGGCTCACTTCTCGTGGACCCGAGTCCGGAGTACGCGCCCCGCATCATCCGCTCAGCCCTGTCCGGCGAGCCGCTGGTGTTTTATGCGAACGTGCCCAACGATGGCGCCATCTCAAACCTTCCGGCGGACGCCCTGGTGGAAGTGCCCGCGGTGGTGGACCGCCATGCAATCCATGCCACCCGGGTGGGGTCGCTTCCGGAGGGCCCGCGGGCCTTGAACCAGCAGTCCATCAACGTGCAGATGCTGACGGTGCAGGCCGTGCTGCGGGAGGACCGCGAGCTGCTCCTGCAGGCCGCGTATATCGACCCGATGCTGCAGTCCCGACTCCGACTCCGTGAGATTGAGGCTCTGGTGGACGACCTCCTCATCGCACACCGTCAGTGGCTTCCGACCGGATGGTTCGGGCCGTGACGCGCTGGCCGCCGCAGGCGGTCCTGGAAGCGTTCCGGCTGACCGGCACCCCGGTGGCGCTGCCCGGCGGGCAGGGGGAGAGCGTCCGGGTGGGGGATGTGGTGCTGAAGCCGGCGCCGGAGGTTCAGAAGACCGAATGGCTGGGTGAGGTCCTGACAGCGCTTCCGGAGAGTCCCGCGTTCCGGATTGCGACGCCGCGTCGCACCGTGCAGGGCCGCTTCGTCGAGCAAGGCTGGCAGGCATGCCGATGGCTGCACGGTCGCAGCACGCCGGTGGGACACTGGGACCAGCTCCTGGGAGCGGCCCGCCAATTTCACGCCGCACTGGCCGGGATTGCCCCTCACTGCACCCTCGGGATGCGGACCCACCGGTGGGCCTTCGCGGACCGGGTGGCCTTCGGCGAGGCGGACTTCGATCCTCTCCCTGCGCTTCGCCCTTTGGCGGACGCTCTGCGTCCGTGGGCGGGACCGATCACGGAACCGCCTGCGCTCGTGCATGGGGATCTCTCCGGCAACGTTCTCTTTTCCGAGGGGCAGGCTCCAGCCATCATCGACGTGGCCCCGTATTTCCGACCGAAGGCATTCGCGGAGGCGGTCGTGGTGGTAGACGCCTGGCTCTGGTATGGAGAGGGACCGACCCTGGCCGCTCTGCTCCGGCCCCCCGACCCCCCGGGTTTCCTGGCCCGGGCTCTTCTCTTCCGACTGGTGGCCCTGAACGAGCGGGCACGCGAAGAGTCCGGCCTACTGCAGGAACGGGACCTGTTTGCCCGGGCCCTCGGCTTTCTAAACGTCCGGTAAGAGTTTCCAGTCCGGGCTGCCGCGGCTATACGGGCCCGCGAGGACCTGACGGGGAAGGCGGCTGACTGGTATTGACGCGATGACGGACGTTCTCGGGCCGGGCCGCGTGGGGCGCCGGCGGTGGAGGGCCCTGGCCATGGGCCTCCTCTACCTGCTTCTGGTGCTGGCTGCCGCGCAATTCATGGGCGGCACCCGTTCCGCAGCCCTGACCGCCGCTGCTTATGCCGTGGCGGCGGTGCTGGTTCTGACCGTGGAGGGATGGCTGCGGCTTGGGGGCTCACATCCCGCGCTTCTGCCCGAGGCGCTCAGCGTGGCGCAGTCGCAGCGCTGGGTGCGTATGCGCTGACGGTCGCCTTCTGGCTCCTGGCTTCCCGAGCGTCAGGGGTTTCGTCGGACCGTTCAGTCTGAGTCCACGAGGCAGACGCTGCAAGTGCTGTCCGCGGCGCTCTTGCGGCTTCCGTTGATGACATTTGCCGTAGCGCTGAGCGTGATGCGCTGGCGCCGGGAGGATCGAGGTCCGCTCCGCTTTGACCTGCGGGTGATGGCCCTTGCCCTTACCCTCCTGGCCCTGGACGTCGGGCTTACGCAGCTCATCGGCCTCGTGAGCGGAGTGAAGCTCGGGGCGAGTTTCGGGTAGTTCCAGGGCTACTGGCCCGTCGTGTTGCTGCTCGGCGTCGCCACAAGCGGCTTTCCCGATGTCGTCATCTACCAGGGCATCGTGTTGAGAGATCTCATGCCTGGCTCGGGGGCCGTCCGGTCCTGGCATGCTTCGTCGCCATGCTGGTGTTCAATGCCGCCCAGGCGGCCAGCCCCGCCGCGGGACACTTTACCCCCTCTGGGGCACGGGACCTGATGCTGGAGACCGTGCTGCCGGGAAAGCCCGCGGAACTCCTTTTGGGATACCTGTTCCTGCGCACGCGGAGCCTGATTCCAGGTATGTTCCTGATTGGGTTGATGCACCTCGGGACCGGGATCATCTAAGCCCACTTACGCGTTTCCACATGCGGGTCTGCCTGCTATGCTATCTACAGGTTTCGTCAGAATAATGGCGAGAGAAGGTAGCGGGCCGTGGACCTCGAAAAAATCACCGCGCACGCACTGACCCACCTGCTCAAGCACCAATCGGTTCATGTCAACGATCTTCATCAGTCCATCCAGGATGCCCACAACCTCCGAGACGAGGAAATGCCGATGGTGCATGACCACCTGCAGCAGCTCTTCGTCGGCTGGGTGGGCCGGGGCTGGCTGGCGGGGCCAGGTGGCTACGGGCCCGGCCTGGGAGGCCCGCTTGGGCAGTCGATTGGACCGGTGGTCCAGCTCAACAATCAGGGGCGTGAAGAGGCGCTCCAGTTTCTGGAGGCACACGGTTATCCTCCCCCGTAAGGCCTGAACGGCCCGCGGGAGATGACGACCATGCCGCCCGCGGGGACTCTTTCCTGCCGGGGTTCAGGCATACGCTGCTGATGCACATATCGAGACGACCCGTGAAGGCCATGTAAGTCGCCGAGGGAGCAGCCGTCCGAAGCGCGGATCCTGCAGCATGAACTGGACCTCTCGATGGCGGCGTGCTCGTCGACCGCGCGCCAGACTCTGGCGCGGCCGCTCCCGGGCCGTGCTCTTCTGCGGCAGCACGAGCGTCCGGTCGGGCAGGCCTGGAGGGTGATCTCCAGGCCTGCCCGCCGCACTAACCGCGCTCGGGGCCGATGTGTTGGTCGAACCAGGCCAGGATGCGGCGATGGGCATCGATGCGGGTGGAGAGCCGGCCCGCCATGATGAAGCCGTGCGACTCGCCGCGATAGCGGACCCATTCCACCGGCTTCTTCTGCCAGCGCAGCGCCGTGAACAGCATCTCCGCCTCTACGATGGCGCAGGTGCGATCGTCTTCCCCGTGCAGGATGAGGAGAGGCGCCTCGATGCGGTGGACGTAGGTGATGGGCGAGTGCTCCCGATAGTAGTCGGGAATCTCGTAGGGCGTCCCGTCCATATCGGTCGTGAGGGACTCCCAGTTGTCATCACCGAGGGACAAGGTGGTGAGGTCTGAAATCGTGGACATGGTGACCCCGGCTTGAAACTCCCGCGGGTATTGCGTCACCATCCAGTTGGTCATGAACCCGCCGTAGCTTCCGCCATACACGCCGACATGGCCGGGCAGAGCCCGTCCTGTCTCCAGCAGGTGGCGCACCAGCCGCATGCCGTCCTCGCCTTCTTTCGGTCCCCAGTTGGCGTGGATGAGATCGGCGAATGCCTGGCCGAATCCGCCGCTCCCGCGGAAGTTGGGCGCGGCGACGATGTAGCCGGCGTCAACCAGCAGCGCGATAGCAAACGAGAAATACGGGCCGACGGCGCCGTGCGGTCCTCCGTGCATGTTGAGGAGGACGGGATGCGGGCCCGCGGCTTTCGGTGTGTGCACCCAGTTCTCCACCGGGCCGTCTTCGGTGTCGAGCGTCAAAAGCTCAGGAGCCGGATGCCCGTGCTCCCGGAGCCACGGGTTGAGGTCTGTGGCCACGCTCACAGTTCGGGCGCCGAGGTCGGCGAACGCCACCTCGGCCGGACGGTCCGCAAACAGCGCCAGCACGGCGGCCGCACCGCCGGAAGGGGAAGTGGCGATGATGGAGGCGCCGCTCACGTCCGAGATCAGCACCTCGGTCGCCGCGTCGCGGCCTGCGGCCACCAGCGTCTGCCGCCCAGCGATGTTGGCCATGAAGGCAAAGCGCCCGTCCGCGAGTTCCATGGCGGGAATCCCCATCGCTCCCGGAACCATGCCCTGACTGGCACTGCGGTCAAACTCGTGGGTCAGGCAGACCGGATCCTGTGAGCCGTCGGCGGGCGCGATGAGGAGGTGATAGTCGCGTGTGGAACTGGTCGCGGGAGAGTGGTTGTGAAAGAAGACCACCGAGGCTCCGTCCGAAGACCAGGACGGCATCAGGGACACCCCGTCGGACCGTGTGATGGCCGTGAAATGCCCGGTCTTCAGATCCACCACGAACACGTCGAAAGTCCACTGCAGATCCCAGTCGGGATCGCGGGTGGAGACGAGCGCGAGCTTCTGCCCGTCGGGCGACCAGGCGGGGTAGAGGTGATGCCAGCCGCGCGGCCCCACCGGGTCCACCGAGCCGGTGTCCAGGCTAACCACGTATACGTGGTACTCCCGCTGGCCCAGGTATCCCGTGCCGTTCAGATCGTAGCGGAGTCTCGTCACGACGCGGGGGTCATCGATGGTGGTCGTGTCGGCATCCAGCATCTCGACGGCCAGGCGGCGGCCGTCGGGCGACCACACCGGTCGGCGTGCGCTGCCGGAAAACACCGCCCTCTGGACGCTCTGACCGGACGCCATGTCGTACACCATCAGCGCATCGCGGTCGTCCTTGCGCCCGATATAGGCAATCGCGGTGCCGTCCGGCGACCAGGCCGGCTGCCGTACGGCGCCGGATTCGAGTTCCCGGCGGCTGCCCGAGCGCGTCAGCTCCACGAGCACACTCTTGGATTCCTCGCCGAAGACCGACTGCTCGATGTAGATAAGAGAGTCGCCGGCCGGGTGAATGGCAGGCGGGCTGGCCGATACCAGGCGACGAAGGTCATCGGGACTGAGTCGTGTGCGTGCGGCCACTGGTTTCCCTCTTTCTCGGTCACTTTTCTCGGTCACTGTTCTCGGTCACGCTTGTCGGCCGGATGGAGACGTCAATGCTGTCTGTGGGCCAGATGGATGAGCACCCGGCACTGGGTACTGATCGCTCTGACCTCGTTCTCCAGCTGGACTTGGTGCGTGGACGGTCCCAGGCCCCTTGCCGGCGGCGGCGGCCGACACAGGCGAGTTTCGGGCAGGCGCATTCCCACCTCGAGGTC
>JBMFXK010000058.1:0-10050 GCA_049964315.1 Clostridia bacterium
TCTCCTCCTTCACAATGTTCACAATGCGGCAGGACGCCGTTGGATAGAGGAGGGGGGCGTGCGGTGACAGGGCTGTCTCTGGTGTTGCTCCTGCTGGTGCTGGCATTTGCCTGGAGCATCGGCGCCCACTACACGGGTGCGTGCATGGGGATGCCGTATGGGTCGGGGTCGATTCGTCTGTGGCCCGCCCTCATCCTCATGGCCGTGCTGGCGTTTTTCGGCGCGGCGCTGGCCAGCCATCACGTCGAGCTGACGGTAGGCTTCCGGATCGTCCACTTTCACCAGGTCACCGTGCTGGGCGCCGTGGTGATGATCCTGACGGCGTTCGCGCTGACGACCGTATACACGTCGGTCCGCGTTCCCACCTCCACCATCCAGATCCTGGTCTTCAGCGTGGCGGGCGTGGCGGTCGGTGCGGGGATCGGTGTGTACTGGGCCACCATCCTGAAACTGGCCATCATCTGGATCATCGCGCCGCCGGCGGCGCTGGGGCTCGGCTATCTGCTCACGCGCGGACTGGACCGGATAGTGCGCGAGCGGCCGAAGGCGCCGGCCGCCGGCGATTCGTCAGGAACGTTGGGAACGTTGGGAACGTCGGGAACGTCGGGAACATTGGGATCCTGGCCGATGCTGTTGGTGCTGGTGGGCATGGCGGCGTCGTTTACGATGGGGAGCAACGACGTGTCCAACGCCACCGGCGCCCTCCTGATGACCCACCTGTTCTCAGTGTGGGGCGCCGGCATCCTGGGCGGCATTGGTCTTCTCATCGGCGTGCTGACGTGGGGCCGGCCGCTCTTGAAGACGGTGGCGTTTGACATCGTGCACGTGGACCTGACAATGGCCACGGCCGCCCAGCTCATCCAGGCGCTGGTGGTGTTCATGGCCGTGCTGTTTGGATTCTTCACGTCCATGAACCAGGCCCTGGTGGGTGCCATGACGGGTGCCGGGCTGGCGCGGGGCCAGGAGCGCATCCAGTGGAAGACGGTGTCCAACATCGTGAGGGGCTGGCTCGTCGGTCCACCCTCGGCGCTGGCGCTGGGCTTCCTGCTGGCGCACCTGGCCGTCCTGATCCGGCCGCTCTAAGTCAGGACACGCTCGGAGAAGCGGATGGGGCCCCGTTCGGTCCATCCGTCCGCCCGTGGCCTAAAAAGGTCCGGGTCACAAACCGGTCGATGCGGGCGGGCAGATGCTGCTCGATGGCCGTGGCGCGGGTCTGCGACATCTTCCCGGAGGACACGGCCTTCTGCAAGGCCGCCTGCACATCGGCGGTCAGGGTGGATTCGAGCGCGGCGGCGGAAGAACCGTGCTGGGCGGCGATGGTGGCGAGACTCTCGCCCTGCCTCAGGTCACTGCGCAGCGTGGCGACGTTCAGATTCAGAGCCTGGGCCGCGTCCTTGAATAGCGCCAGACGGGGACCGAGGCGCGGCCGGAGGGGCGGCTTCTGGGTCACGAAACGGTCGACCAGGGTGGGGATGCGCGCCTCAAGCTTCGTCGCCCGGGTTTGGCTCAGGCGACCGACCGTGACGGCGTGACTCACCCAATTGGTGAGATCCGTGGTGAGCGTCGCCTCCAGCGCGCTGGCGGACGAGCCTTCGCTGACCGCAATGGCGGCCGGCGTCATCCCGGCGGCGAGATCCGACATGAGCGCGCGTGGCGTTATGTTGAGGGCTCCGGCCGTCTCGCGCGCCAGAAAGCGCAGGACCCGGGGTCCAGCATGGGGCCGCAACATGGGCTTGCCGTTGAGTGACGCGAGCGTGCGCGCGGGAAGGCTGCTGGCAGTCGACGGGGCGGCCGCGACCACGCCTCCCAGCCAGTAGGCTCCGCCGAATATCACCGCCACCGATGCGGTTCCGAGGGCGAAGAGCGCATAGCGGTTCACGTTTCATCCTCCTTGCCTGTTAAGCGAACCGGGGCCGGCAAGCCGGCACGTGTCCATTCAGCCTCTCGGGGATTAAGAAGTGATGAAGAGCGGCCGAGTGCGAGCCAAAAAGCTGGACACGAACGGGCACCCGCGCCTGCGGGTGCCCGTTCGGTCAGGCTCAGGCTCAGGCCAGATCCTATGCCTCCACCTCGAAACCGGCATCCTTCCACGCTGCCGTCCCGCCCTGGATGTACGCCACGTCCGCAAAGCCCATCTGCTTCAGAAGGTGGGCGCCGAGCGCAGCCTGCCCGCCCGCCCCGCAGGTGACCAGAACCGGACGCCCGCGGTCGGCCAGCTCCGGCGCGCGGAGATGTTCCGGCAGTTCCCGGTCGGCCCGGATGGGCAGCATGCCGAGCGAAATGTTGATGCCGCCCGGGATGAGACCACACGCGCCGACATCGACCGCATCCTGCACGTCCACCACGAGCGTGTCGGGCTGACGCCGCATCTTGTCCCGCGCTTCCTCGGGATTCAATCCCGGCACCGCGGCTTGGGCCTGCCCCACCATGTCGCGAAAAGTCAAGGCCATTCTCGTTCCCTCCTCTGGGTTGGGCGCCCATTGGGAACCCTGCTTCGTCTCTGGATCTTCATGGTAGCAGAGCCTGCCGGTGTCCGCGCTACTCCCAGCGCCAGACCCGGGCCGCGATGACGCCGGTCGCGACCAGCCACACCACCATTCCCAGCAGGTCGGTCCGGAGCGCCGCCGCGGCAAGCGTGAGCTGCCCCGACATGAGCCCGCGAAGCGCGCCCGCTAAATAGGTGAGCGGGAAGTAGTTGACGATATGCGCCAGCACCTTCGGCAGGGACGAAACCGGAAAGAAGATGCCGGACAGGAACATCATCGGAAAGCTGATCAGGTTGACGATGGGGATGGTCGCTTCCTGCGTCTTGGAGATACCGGCCACGATAAAGCCGATGGACAGGAAGCTCGCCATACCCAGCAGCAGCACCAGCACCACCGAGGCAATGGGCAGCACGATCGAGGCGTGCAGGAACCCGACGGCAATCCCGATAATGATGGCGGAGGTGGCGAGGCCCACGGCGATGTAGTTCAGCACCGTCGCCCCGAGAAACTCTGCCGGTCGGAGCGGGGTCACGCGAAAGCGCCGCAGGATGCCCTTCTCCTTCCAGCGGGTAAGACCGGACCCGATTCCGAACAGACTGTTCTGCATCACCATAAGGGCCAGCACCCCTGGCAGGAGAAAGTCCAGATAGGTGGCAGCGCGCGAGTGGGCCAGCGGGGAGGCGGTCACGCGATACGCTGGAGGACGCCCCGACAGGGCCACGTCGGCCTGGGCGATGAATGCCTGAATGGCCCCGACGGTCTGCTCGCTGGCCAGCAGATTGGCGTTGTTGTAACGGAGAGTGAGCGTGCCCGTCGCCGCGGCGGTCGAAGACGGCACGATGAGGACGGCGTCCATCTGTCCCGCCTGCACCGCCTTGAAGGCCGCTTTCCGACTCATCACGTGCACGGCAAAAACCGGCGACTTCTTCAACACCGAAACCACCGGACTCTGGACTCCCGGCGGCTCCACCACGGCGAGACTGGTGTGACTCTGCGAATTGCCAAGAAAACTGAACACCACCATCAGCACCACCGGAAAGAACAGCGTCCAGAACAGGCCCTGGCGGTTTCGCACGGTCTGGCGGATGAGAGCGGTAAACAGGGTCAGTGTCGCCTTCATTCGCGAAGACTCCTTCCGGTCAGCTTCAGGAACACGTCTTCCAGGGTGGCCCCCCGCGTTCTCAGGCCGCTGATCTGGCGGCCCTCGCGCCCGGCCCAATCCACCAGGGCCACCAGGGTCTCCTCCAGACGGCTCGTGACGAGAACGGTCGCGTCTTCGCGCTCCTCCACACTGACGACGGCAGGCAAGCGTACGGATCCCGTCACGCCCACATCCGGGGCCAGCTCGATGATGGAGGACGGCAGGTGGCGCTCGATAAGCTCCCGCGGCGTCCCTGAGTCCAGGATGTGGCCGTGGTCCATGATGGCCAGACTGTCTGACAGCACTTCGGCCTCGTCCATGTAGTGAGTCGTCAACACGACCGTGCGGCCCTCAGCTTTCAGGCCCGCAATCATGTCCCAGAGGTTGCGGCGGGCCTGCGGGTCCAATCCCGCCGACGGCTCGTCCAGGAACACCACCTCCGGGTCGTTTACGAGCGCCACCGCGAGCGCCAGGCGCTGGCGCTGGCCGCCAGACAGTCCTCCAACCCGGGCATCCGCCTTCTCTTCCAGCCCCATCCGCCTAATGAGGTCGGCAGTGGGCAGGGTTTTAGGGTACAGACTCCGGAACAGTGCCAGCGTCTCTCGTACGGTGAGGAGCTCGAAAAAGGCGCTGGTTTGCAGCTGGACGCCAAACCTTCGGCGGGCCACCTCTGGATGCCGGATGACGTCCACGTCTCCCAGGTATACGTGCCCCTCATCCGGAGCCCGCAGCCCCTCGGTCATCTCCAGGGTGGTGGTCTTGCCGGCGCCGTTTGGTCCGAGAAGACCGAAAATTGCCCCGGCGGGGACCTCTAGGTTCAGGTGGTCGACCGCCGTCAACGACCCGTAGCGTTTGGTGAGATTCTCCAGCCGGAGCGGGGCACCGCCCATTCAACTCCCCCATTTCCGTGGCCATTCTACCGGACTGACATGGGGGTGTCTCCGGTCCCCGGGATCTATCCGTGCAGCCGCGAGGTTCCGCGGATCGGGCGATGCGCCCCCATTCCGCGCGATCCCACCACCGCACGCCGATGCTCACTCCGCTTCGGGAATCTCCCGTCCGCCCCCGTCACCGACGGCTTCTCTGTCGGAGGCAGGAGGCCCCGCTGGACGGGGCGCTCCTTCCTACACCTCCCTACACCTCCCTACACTCGTCGGGCCAGACCGACGCCACCCGGACTACGACCTCGGGGGTTCGGCGGGCGTGCGCCCGTGCCCAGGGCGCCCCGGTACCGTCGGCAAGGCGATGCGGTCGTTACCGCCCACTAGACCTGAACTGCCCGTCGACGTCCGCCTCAGGGGGCCGGCAGACCTCGACCGGAACTCGGGGGGCGTCACGACCGGAGCGTGAAGCCCCGCATCCTGGCCAGACTCGCCGCTTCGTGGCGCAGCAGCCACGCCTTCTTGTCCAGGCCACCCCCATAGCCGGTCAATGCCCCATTGGCACCGATGACGCGGTGACACGGGATGATGATGGAGATGGGGTTCCGCCCGTTCGCCAGGCCGACCGCCCGGGAGGCGGCGGGATTCCCTATCCGCCGCGCCAGCGTTCCGTAACTCCAGGTCTCCCCGAATGGAATCTCGGTCAGAGCCGCCCAGACCATACGCTGGAACGGCGTGCCCTCCGGCGCGAGCGGAGTGGCAAAGGTGGTCCCGGTTCCGGCAAAGTATGCGTGCAGCTCCGCCACCACAGGGCCGAACCAGTCGCCATCCGCAACCCAGGAGCGCTCTACCTGCGGCTCTCCGCGACCCCCTATCATGTGCAGGCCGGTCAGTGATTCTCCGTCTGACAGGAGGAGGAGGGACGCCACCGGGCTCTCCATCACGGTGTAGCGGGTGCGCGCCCCGCTGAGGGGAATGCGAAACGGCGATACGTGCGACGACAGGTCGGTTGCACTCATGACAAGCTCACCTCACCGCTTTCTTCGTGGGGAGCGCACAGGAGGTCGGCGCGCTGGCTAGCGCGTGCCAGAGGTACACCACGGCATAGGCCCGGAACGGGCGCCAGGCACTGCTCACCTGCTCCAGTTCGCGCGCGCCCAGCGCGCGGCCGGTGAGGGCCTGATATCCTTGGCGCACCCCAAGATCTCCGGCCAGAAAGGCGTCCGGGTCTCCCAGCGCCCTCATGGCCACGTAAGCCCGGGTCCAGGGACCGATTCCGTACAGCGACTCCAGGGCAGCGCCCGCGGCGCCGGGATCGGCGCCACGCCTCAGGTCTGGCAGCATGCCGGCGGCGATGGCCTCCGCCAAACCGTGAATGGTCCGGCGGCGCGAGGCCGGCATGGCCATGCCCGGAAGCTCCGGGCCTGCCTGGTTCAGAACCGCGGCCGTCGGAAACAGCGTGTCGACGGTGCCGATCGCAGCCGGCAGACGCTCGCCGTACAGGCGCACGAGCCGTGCCGTCTGGGTCCGGGCCGCCTCTACCGAAATCTGCTGGCCCAGGATGGCCCGGACCGCCATCTCCACGCCGTCCACGTGTCCGGGCACCCGCAGGCCGGGCACGGCGCGGACCAAAGGGCCGAGCTCGGGGTCTGCCAGGAGAACCCTCGAAACGGCCTCGGGGTCGGCATCCAGATCGAAGAGGGATCGGATGGCGGCAACGGCCGCCGGCAGGTCGGCAGCCGACTGCAGCTGCAGGGTCACGGGCAGGTGCTGCGGGTGGCGAGGTTCCGGACGCGCCGCACTCATGAATCCCAAGCCCTGGTCGAGCCGCAGCGCGCGTCGGAACCTGCCGCCCGACGCGTCACCTTCTTCGAGGCCCGGCACCGCCCGCAGGGCAAGAAAGGACATCAGCTGGGCCACGTCAAAAGGCCCGCGAAACGGCAGCGCCAGATGAAGCGGTGGCCCCCAGAACAGGGCCCGTGCATCCGCGCGCGCACGGCCGCGCAGCGTGCCGGGGGACACTCCGAACGTCTCCCGAACCTGGATCTCGAACGCACGCAGGGAGGGAAACCCTGCGTCCAGCGCAATCCGGGTCAGGGACGCTCCGGGTTGTGCAAGCCGTGTCACCGCCCGGTGAAGGCGCAGATAACGGATGAGACGGTGAGGCGTAAGGCCCGCCTCGGTCCCCAGCAGGCGCTGCAGATGGCGCGCGCTCCATCCCAGGTGCCGGGCCAGCGTCTCGACCCCATGACGGTCGGGCATGTCCGAGTGGCGCGTCATCCTCCCCATCGCACCGCTGGTGACCACGTGCTCCGCGCCGGCACCCGGATCCAGAAGCTCCGGATGACATCGCCGGCACGCCCGGAAGCCGGCCACACGCGCCTCGGCACCCGTGCGAAAGAACCGGACGTTCTCGGCCCGCGGGGTACGCGAACGGCAGCTGACCCGGCAGTAGACCCCGGTCGTGAGAACGGCGACGAAGAAGCGGCCGTCGAATCGACTGTCGCGGCTCAGCACGGCCTGGTAGCAGACCGTCCGGTCGAGATCCTGCACATCCATGTCGGAACAGTAGCATGTCGGGGTCATGGAAGCGCGCGATTTTCGGACAGGGCGGGCCTAAGCCGGGGGCGGGGCAGGGGCGCGGGCGCCGCTGGCCCGGCCCCCACGCAGCCCCATCACATCCGGCTGTAGCCGCTTCCCGGCCGGTCGATTTCGGGACCGCGCGCCGTGGCGATCAGGCCGTACCGCTTGAGGAGCACCTGGCTGTAGGTGACGAGACCCGCCATCTCGGCGAGCGGCAGGATGGCCAGAAGCCGCACGGCCCGCGCCATGTATTCGGGCGGTTCGGCCCGCGGGTCATCCGGGCCCGTGACGAGACCGTGAAACGCCGTGCCCGGTGTCACCACCAGATCCGATGGGGCCACCGCGGCGACGCCCACGCCATCCTGAAACACCTCCTGGGCGAGGCCCTGCGTGAAGCGCTCCAGTGCGGCCTTCTCCATGCCGTACAGCGTGCCGCCGCGGCCCGGCGCGGCATACGGACCGCGCCCCGGCCCGACGGCGGCCGTGGAGGATATGTTGATGATGCGGCCCTGCCGGGCGGCGCGCATGTCGGGCAGCACCAGCCGTGAGAGCCAGTAGGGGGCGTGCACGTTCACCGCGAACGATCGAAGCCACCGACTGGGCTTCAGCTCGCTGACGGGCTGGAAGTAGGTGAGGGCAGCGTTGTTCACGAGGATGTCGACCGCTCCCACCTCCCGGCGCACCGCTTCCACCAGCTCGATGCAGTGCTGCTCCTCGGAGATGTCGACCGGCATCGGATAAGCTTCGCCGCCGGCGGCCCGGATGGCGGCGGCCGTTTCCGTGAGCGACCCCGGCAGCGGGTGCTCACCCTCCTGCACGGTCCGCGCCGCCAGCACCACCCGGGCACCGGCTGCGGCCAGCTCCAGTGCGACGGCCCGGCCTATGCCGCGCGAGCTGCCGGTGACAATCGCCACCTGCCCGCTGAGCGGCGTCTCCGGGGCGCTCACGGCCGGCCCTCCTCCGCAGGCCGCGGCGGGCTGAACAGCGGCGACCCCTCCACGGCCGTGCGAAACGTGCGCTCGATGCCCGCTCCCAGGTCTCCGACGCTCCACGGGCCGGGCCCACTCAGCACACGCACCGGCTCGGGATTGCTGTAAAGCGTGTACTCGGGCCCCCTGGCCCCGAGCACCCGGCCGTTGAGCCAGCCCGACGCCGGACTGGCGAGAAACGCCACCAGAGTGGCCACATGGTCGGGACTGCGATCGGGACCGGGAATCGATTGCCGGCGCTCGGATGGGATGGAGTCAATCATGCGCGTGTCGGCGGAGGGCGCCACCGCGTTGGCCGTAACGCCATACCGCATGAGAGCGCGGGCGCAGGAATAGGTGAACCCGACGATGCCCATTTTGGCCGCCGCATAGTTGGGCTGACCGGGCGCCCCGAAGAGGCCGGAGCTGGACGTGAAGTTGATGAGGCGGTAACCGCCGGCGCGCCGTTCCCGCCAGACGCGGGAGGCAAAGTGGGTCGTGTTGTACGTTCCCCGAAGGTGCACCGCAATCACCGCGTCCCAATCGGCCGGGTCGAGATTGAAGATCATGCGATCACGCAGGATCCCCGCCACATTCACCAGCACGTCCAGACCCCCGTACTGGTCGACCGCTGTCGTGATGAGAGTTCTCGCTTCGTCATGGTCGGCCACATTGCCGAAATGGGCGATGGCTTCCCCGCCCGCCTCTCGGATCTCGGCCACCACCGCTTCGGCCGGCTGCTCGTCGGATCCCGTGCCGTCCAACGCCGCTCCCAGGTCATTCACCACCACGCGCGCGCCCTCGCGCGCCAGGGCCCGCGCCACCGCGGCGCCGATGCCGCGCCCGGCGCCGGTCACCACCGCCACCCGACCCTTCAGACTCTCGCTCGCTGCCACGCCTTCATCTCCCCATTCTTCGCGTTCTCGGCGTGTCGCCGTGCTTCTCAGGGGACGCTCCGAGCACTCCCGGCTGCGTCCCAGGGTTGGAAGTCAAAGTCATAGCCGAACGCCCGGGGTCCCGCGACCGCCAACGCCTCGGGCGTTCGCCAGAGGTCGTGGCACGGCATGGCCAGAACCCGCACCCGCCAGCCGTAGCGCAGCACTTCCGTGGTGAGCGGCGCCGACGAATCGTAGTCCAGCAGCGTGATGAGGTCCGGCACCGTGACCACCGGTCGATCTGCCACGAACAAAGCCAGGTTCTCATTCTGAAAGATGAGCCGCGCCTCAAGACCGGCATCAGGCCCCGTGCCGCGCAACGAGGCTTCACCCCGGGCGAAACCGTCCATCGTGTGCCGCTTCAGATCGACAATCTTGCCTTCGAAGACGATTCCGCCGGACACCAGCGGCAGGAGGTCGGAGAGCACGCGCCGTCGGCTGCGCAGGATCCGGCCGATGGACTCGGCCAGGGTGAGGGTCCCGCCAATCCCCACTTCGCGCAGCCGGCCCACGGTGCTGGGGTAGCCCACCGCATCGGCATGACCGCCCTGCACGACGGTCACCGCCCGGGCCATGCGCTCCATCCAGCGGTCGTCCAACGCCTCCATCACCGCGACATTGCCCCGCTCGTCCGCCACCGCCATAGGACCGGCCGCCACTCCATAGACGGAATACGTCACCATCTGCACTTCCGGAAAGGCGCGACCCATTCCGTCCAGATCCAGCACCGGCAGATCTGTCAGAGCGGCCAGCGCGAGTGGAATCATTGAATTGGACCCGCCCATCTCGATGGGGGCGATGGCCGCGAACTGATAGCCGACATAGCGCTCCAGCGCTCGAAGAGCCGTGAGCGCCTCGGCCCCGCTCCGGATCTTCTCGATGCCCACCGTGGGGGCGCCGAGGCCGAACATCGCGGCGACCCGCGTCTCGGGCGGAAGCTCGCCGGCGTCCGCCACCCGGATGCGGCGCGCGGGCGTCAGCACGCCCTCCACCACCAGCCGGCCCAGGTACGGATTGCCCCCGCCGCCGGTGCCAAGGAGGGCGGCGCCGGCGGGG
>JBMFXK010000059.1:0-9955 GCA_049964315.1 Clostridia bacterium
CGGTGGACGGGTGTGCCGGTATCGCGACTGATGGAGGCGGAGCGGGACAAGCTCGTGCATCTGGAGGACCGGATGGCCGAGCGGGTGATTGGGCAGGAAGACGCTATCCGGGCGGTCGCGCGGGCGGTGCGGCGGGCACGGGCCGGGCTCGAACCGGAGAACCGGCCGTGGGGCAGTTTCTTGTTCGTCGGCCCCACCGGCGTGGGCAAGACCGAGACCGCCAAGACGCTGGCCGCTCTCTTGTTTGACACGGAAGCGGCCCTGGTGCGGATCGACATGAGTGAATACATGGAACGCCATGCGGTGGCGCGCCTGATTGGAGCCCCGCCCGGCTACGTGGGCTACGACGAGGGTGGCCAGCTGACCGAGGCGATTCGCCGCCGGCCGTATGCGGTGGTGCTGCTCGACGAGGTGGAGAAAGCGCACCCCGAGGTGTGGAACGTCTTGCTGCAGGTCCTGGATGACGGGCGGCTCACGGATGGCGCCGGCCGCACGGTGGACTTTCGCCATACCGTGATCATCATGACCTCCAACCTCGGCTCCGACGCGATCCTGGAGGAGGCGGACGCCGGGCGTCGAGCCGCCCTCATCGATGCAGCGCTGCGAGAGCACTTCCGCCCCGAGTTTTTAAACCGCATCGACGATGTGGTCGTGTTTGACCGCCTCTCGCGCCGGGATCTGGCCGCCATCGCGCGCCTTGCGGTCGCGGACGTGTCCCGCCGGCTCGAGCGTCAGCACGTGGGCCTGCGCGTGGATGAGGAAGCCGTCAGGTGGCTGGCGGAGCGCGGATACGATGCCGAGTTCGGGGCGCGGCCGCTCACCCGGGTGGTCCGCCGGGAGCTGGAGGACGCCATCGCCCTGATGTTGTTGGCCGGGGAGGTGGAGGCAGGCGGCGAGATTGGGGTGAGGGTGGACGGCGACAAGCTTCTGGTGCGCGCGTCACGCGCTTCGGAGCCGCACCCCGAAGGCCCGGATGAGCACGAGGTAGAATCCACCAGCCCCGACAATGGTGCCGATGGAGGCGATCCAGTCGCCCCCGCCGTGAAGGATGGAGAACAGGAGCGGCGCACTTAGGGCGCAGAGGCCACCGGCGATGAGCGGCCGGAGCAGCACATCCGTCCATGACAGGTGTATCCCGCCCACCCGGCCCAGCGAGCGCACGTCCAACAGCCACGAGAGAATGAAGCCGGTCGCCATCGCGAGGGTGATGATGGGGGGCCCCACGCGCGGCAGTCCTCCCAGGGTGATGATGATCAGCAGCTGGACCGCCGAAGCCACGAGGCTGTTGGTGAGCGGCACTTCCGTTCGTCCGAGGCCGCGCAGCAGGCCCCCCACGATGATGTCGAAGTACATGAAGAATCCCCCGAAGGCCAGCGGAAAGAACATGTAGCCGGGAAGATCGGTGCGGAACAGGAGATCGTCGAGGTGCCCGCCCAGCACCAGGAGCAGCGCGGTGACGGGGCACGCCCAGATGGCGGTGCCGCGCATCGCCTCCTCCGCGCGGCGGCGGATGACCTTGGTGTCGGAGAGGGAACGCGCCACCTCGGGCACCAGGTTGGTGGCGAGCGAAAAGGTCAGCGCGGTCGGGAAGAAGATGAGTGGGAAGGCCATGCCCATCAACTGCCCGAAGTAGGTCACCGCGGCTGTCGCCGAGAGTCCCGAAGCCTGGAGCCGGAGAGGGATGAGGCTCGCTTCGGCCAGCCCCACCAGCGAGGAGAGGAGACGGCTCAGCGTAACAGGGGCCGCCAGCGTCAACAGCGGTCGCACAACCGAGGGTCCCTGCGCGACCCCCGCGAGCCCGCTCGACCCTCGACCAAACCACAACACGGCCAGGCTCGCGAGCTCGCCGGCCGGGATGAGCCAGGCGGCCAGCAGGGGACCGTGCAAAGCAAACGGCACCCACGCCACGGACATGACCATCAAGAGCAGGACGATGCGAACGGACTGCTCCAGGACCTGGCTCAAGGCCGGCACCACCATCGCCTGCCGGGCGATGAACAGTCCGCGCAGGACCGACCCCACAGCCACCATCAACAGCGCCGGCGTGAGAGCCAGGAGCAGCCGATCCAGGTGCGGGCGGTGGTAGAGTGCGGACGCGAGAGGGTGGGCCACCAGCGCGACCACCACTATGAGCAGCACCGCTGGCCAGATGGTGAGCCGACGCGCATCCCTCCACAGCGCCGCCGCCGTCGCCCGCCCTTCCGCAGCCATCTGGGACACGGCCACCGGCATGCCGGCCGCCACCAGGGTCACGAGGGTGATATAGAATGGAAACACCATTTGAAACAGGCCCAATCCCTCGGCGCCCAGATAGCGGGCCAGGAGAACCCGGTAGACCATGCCGAGGCCGCGCGCCAGGAGGGCCGCCACGGTCAAGGTAAGCGTGCCCCACCAGAGCGATTGCGTTCGGGTCACGCTGTCCCTCCCGTTCCTACGGGTATGAGTTCGGGCGGGCGGACTTGCCAGGGCGTCGAGAAGGAGGGACTGGCATCAGGCGTCTGTGGGGCATCTGGCTCATGACCGCGCTGTTCCTCTGGGGGGCGGCGCGCATAGCGGTGTTCTACCGCGCGTACTGGAGTGATCTGCACCATCTGCCGACCATTGTGGCCGCTTCCGTACGACGGCACGGCGGAACGGTCGTAAGCCTGAGCCAGGTGTCGCCGTGGCTGCCGAAAGCGCTCATCGCGACCGAGGACCGCTCGTTCTACAGCAACGTGGGCGTGTCGTTCGAAGGGGTGGGCCGTTCGCTTTATGTGGACCTGGCATCCGGACGCTTCGTGGAGGGCGGCAGCACCTTGACCCAACAGCTGGTGCGGGACGAACTGCTGGGGTTCCAAAAGACGCTGCGCCGCAAGCTGTACGAGGCGCTCTTGTCGGTGGCGGTGACAGCCCTCTATCCCAAGCGCCAGATCCTGGCCTGGTATCTCGATGAAGTGTACCTGGGCAACCGGTTTTGGGGCGTCTACAGTGCGTCAGAGGGGTACTTCGGAAAGACTCCGGCGCACCTCACCCTACCTGAGGCGGCTCTTCTGGCGGGACTCCCCCAGGCGCCGTCGTTGCTTGATCCGTTGACCCATCTGAAAGCCGCAAGGCACCGGGAATGGGAGGTGCTGCTCTCGATGGTGGACGATAACATGCTGTCGATGCAGGCGGCGCGGGCGGCTTACCGCATGCCGCTGGGGCTCCTGCCGCGGTGAGGGGCGCACGCTCCCGGCAGCTTCTGCTGACGGCGATCAGCGCGCTGGTGGTCGGGCTCCTCGGCCTCCTGCGCATCTGGCCCGCGGCCTCTCACATTACACCGACCGGTGTCGGCCACGGCTACTACCTATGGTCGTACCGCCACTTCGCGTACAGTGACCTCGCGTCCGAGTATACGGTCCGGAATCTCTACCGGCATCCGATTCTTTACATCCGGCAGTACTTTGAGTACCCACCCGGCATCGGCATCATCGCATGGCTGACGGCATGGCTTCCCGGGCTTCCCGGATACCTCGTCGGCAACGCCGTCCTGCTGACCGCCGCTCTGTTTGGGTCCAGTCTTGTGGTTATCGCCATGCGAGGGTACCGGGGAGCCAGGCCGTGGATCTACTCGCCCCTGCTGCTGCTCTACGCCGTGTACAACTGGGACCTGCTGGGCATTTTCTGCTACGGCCTGGCCGCGCTCTTGTATGGGCGACGGAGATGGCTGGCCAGTGGCCTCTTCATCGGGATGGGCGCCGCCACCAAGCTGTTCCCGGGCATCCTGTGGCCGTTTCTGGCCCTGGCGCTGTGGCGTGAGGGCAGCCGTGCGGCCGCGTATCGGCTCACGGCCGGGACCATCATCGGCGCGGCGGCACCCAGCCTGCCGGTGGTGGCGGCGGGTCTGGCAGCAGGTGTGCCGCGGGGTTCCGGCAGCGCGCTGTCGCACTTCGAGCGGCTGATGGGCTGGCAGCAGTTCCTGTCCTACAACGCGGCGCGGGGCGCAGACCCGGGGTTCTGGCAGTGGATCACGTACCACCGCTGGCTCTCGATCCACGCCATCGACCTGATTACGCTGGCTCTGGTGGGCGGCGCCTTTCTGGGACTCTGCCTGCTGGTTTACCGCGGGACGAACCCGGTGCTGGCCGCCGCCGTTCTCCTGGCGTGGTGGTTTCTGTGCAACAAGGTCTATTCGCCGCAATACATGATCTGGGTGCTGTATGCATTTTCCCTCACCGATGTGCTCTCGTGGCAGGTCTGGCTGCTGAACCTCGCCGGCCTGCTGGATCTGGGGCTGGCGATGGTGTGGCTCAACCTGGGCACAGCCGGTTCGCCCTTGGAGCCCCTGATGGGCATTTACGTGGCGCCAATTGTCATCCTGGTGCGGGACCTGAGCCTGGGGCTGTCGGTGCGGGCCGGCTACCGGGCCGCTCGCGGTACGGCGCATAGCCGTTCCTGATTTTCCAGATGCTACCCCGGACACCAGCACCGGGGAGGCAGCATGGCCCGCACTCTCTTCAATCCAATCAACGTGCGCACCGACATGGCGGTGGAAGCGCGAGACATCGTTCGCGGCGAGGAGCGGGAGATTCCCGGCGTCCATACGGTGGAACGCGAACTGGACGGTCTCACCGTGACGCGGGTGGAGATCCGGACCCAGGACGCCGCGAAGCTGCTTCACAAGCCGCCCGGTCTTTACATTACGGTCGATGTGCCGCGCTTCAAGGACCGAGACGCGGACCTGCGTGACCGCCTTACGGACACACTGGCGGAAGAGCTCTCACCACTCCTGGCGCGCCCGAAAGGCGAGCACATTCTGGTGGTGGGGCTCGGAAACTGGAACGCAACCCCAGATGCCCTGGGGCCGCGTGTGGTGGACCGGCTTCTGGTCACCCGTCACCTGGGCGCCGTCGTTCCGAAGGACATCCGGGACCGGCTGCGGCCAGTCTCCGCCGTCGCTCCGGGCGTGCTGGGCACTACCGGCATCGAGACAGTCGACATCGTGCGCGGGATCGTGCAGGAAACGCATCCGGACATGGTTGTGGCGATCGATGCGCTGGCCGCACGCAGCCCGGCGCGACTGGTGGCATCGGTGCAGGTGGCCGACTCGGGCATCCATCCCGGATCGGGAGTGGGAAACCGGCGGCACGGTCTGACCCCGGAGACGCTCGGTGTGCCTGTGGTGGCCATCGGCGTGCCGACGGTGGTTCAGGCCGGCAGCATCGTCAACCAGGCGCTAGGCCTTCTGGTGGATGCGCTGGGCGACGACCCAGCGTTCTTCGCCATCGTGCGCGAGATGCGGGAGCCCGAGCGCCGCCAGCTGGTGGAAGACGTCATCAGTCCGGCCATGGGCGACCTCATGGTCACCCCCAAAGAGATCGACGTGCTGGTGAATGATATGGCCGATGTCGTGGCGGAGTCTCTGAACCGCGCGCTGCAGCCGGACCTGGACCGACAGGAGTGGGCGTAAGCGGATCGACGCACACGAAAAAATGGACGGTCGCCCGCCCATTTTTCTAGAAGGCCGTGTGCACTTAGCGGCGACCCGCCAGCTGCTGCTCGGCCATCTCGATCATCTTGCGAACCATGTGACCGCCGACCGCGCCGCACTGACGGGACGGGATGTCGCCCCAGTAACCGTCGTCGGCACCCTGGAGGCCGAGTTCGTGGGCGATTTCGTACTTGAACTGGTCAAGCGCCCGCTCAGCACCCGGCACCACCGCACGATTCGACGTGTTGCTTCCCTGAGCCATTCATGTTCACCCCCTTTGAAACCTATTGTCCCCGTGAGGATCGGGATTAGACGCGGTAACCATTGCCGGGACAGGGAGCTTATCGGGCGGTGCGCCGGGTGCCAGTCCGACCGGCGAGAGACTCCTCCGCCATCTCGATCATCTTGCGAACCATGTGACCGCCCACCGCGCCGCACTGGGCGGACGGAATGTCGCCCCAGTAGCGGTCATCCGGGATCCTTACACCGATGTCGCGGGCGACCTCATACTTGAAGTTGTCGAGGGCCGGCTGGGCTTCACGTACGACGGCCCGGTTGCTCGTGTTGCTGCCGCGTGCCATCCTGCTTGTCACCTCCATTTGCCATGGTGTTTGTAGTGTCTCGACCCGTTGTTTAAATATGCTTGGCAACCTGTTGCCCAATTTGCCAGCCACTGGGCGTCAACCCACCGGCTGGCGAGTCGTACGATTCGCCCGCGGGCGTTGGGGTTCGCCCTTGCGCAGCTTCTTCGGAAGCATTTTTGTCTCGTTGATGACAAACCAGCTGAGTACGGCCGTGACGCTGGCCAGAGCGGCCGCGCCCAGAAAAATGAGGGGTCGATGGGTCATGGCCATAGCGAAAATGGGAGGCCCGAGGGCCACGCCGAAGAACCGCACCGACCCGTACAGGCTCGTGACCGCCCCGCGTTCGTTCGTCGTGGTGGCGCTCGTCACCAGGGTGTTCAGGGACGGCAGGGTGGAGCCGGTGCCGACGCCCTGCAGGACCAGGGCCGCGAGCGCCCAGAACGGATTCGGGATAAGGGCTTCGGCCACCATGCTGACCGCAATCAGGCCGAGCCCCCCCGCCACTACCGGCCGCGCCCAGCGGGCGAGGCGCTTTTGCAGGACCGTACCGGCCACATAGGACGCGATGGCCGAAAACAGCACCGGTACGGCGATCAAGAGCCCGCGGGGGAATTCGCTGATGCCATAGTTCTTCTCCAGCACATCGGCCAGATAGGAGAGCACACCGAACAGGATGAAGAGGACAACCGCCCCGGCCAGGAAACTCGCCATGATGGAGGCGGCCTTGGCGCGAAAGGTGTGCTTGATGCCCTGCCAGTACTGACCGAAACTCCCCGCCGCCCGCTCGCGGCGCGGCTCGTGAATGGCTCGCCACACGAGGAATGCGATCGGAAAGCTGAGGACGCCGTACACGAAGAAGGGTGCGAACCAGATGATGAGGGCGACGGCCGAGCCCGCTATCGGAGACGTGACCTTGCCGAGCCCGTTGGCCGATTCCAGGAGACCGAGGGCCCGGGCGCGGGACTTGCTCTGATACATGTCGCCCGCGACCGCCATGGCCAGCTGGTAAGTGCCGCCCGCACCAACCCCCTGCAGGATGCGAAAGGCGATGATCCACGGATACGGGTGGGCCAGGAAGAGGGCCGCCCCGCCCGCCAAGAGCCCGGCCAGGCCGTAGACTGCGAGTGCGGGCACCATCACCACCTTGCGGCCGATGCGGTCGGAGAGCGCTCCCGCCACCGGGATCACCACGCCGGCCGGGATGGAAAAGGCCGTGACCACAAGTCCGGCCTGAAACAACGAGAGGTGGAGCACCGCCATCATTTTTGGCAGCACCGGGATCAGCATCGAGTTCCCGAGCACCATGATGAACGGCACCAGGCTCAAGACGAGAAGTTTAGCGCGGCGGTCCGGCTCCTCCGTCGACGGATCGGACGCGTGTTCTGTAGTGGCCATGAGAGCTCCTCTCGGCATGTAACTTAGATCCATCAACTTCTAAGCTGTCCTGTGAGCCCCAGGATGACTCAGGCCACATGCTGGGGTGGCCGCCACCCTTTGCCGGGAATAGACTGCGAGCACCATGCGCCGGGAGCCGGTGCGAGCGGCCGCGGGGGCCGGCATCGGCGATGCCGGCGACGCGGCAACGACGGAGGGAAAACGATGACCAAGTGGCGCGAGATGACCGACAAGGCGTGGGACGGCATCCTGGACTTCCCGCATGCCGATCGCGTACCGTCCCCGCGGGTGCGGGGCATGACCATGGTAATAGATAAGGGAACCGGCCTCACCGACACCCGCGACCTGCTGGAACTGGCCGGGGATTATGTCGATCAGATCAAGCTCACTTTTGGGACCTCAGCGTTTTACAGCACCCGGCTGTTGAAGCAGAAGATTGAGCTGGTCAAGTCCTACGGCATCGACATCTTTCCCGGCGGCACGTTCCTGGAGCTGGCCGTCCTGCAGGGCAAGCTGGACGAATACCTGGCGCGCGCGCAGGATCTCGGCTTCACCGGCATCGAAGTGTCTGATGGCACGATCACCATCTCGGCGGCCGACCGACGCGCGACGATCGATCGCGCCCGGGCTAAAGGCTTTCAGATGGTGGTCAGCGAGGTGGGCAAGAAGGATCCGCGCGATCGCGTCCCGGACCTGCACCTGTGGGCTCAGGTAGAAGATGACTTCCAATCCGGCTCGGATTTTGTCATTGTCGAAGGGCGTGAGAGCGGCGAAGGCGTCGTCATCTATGATGAGGACGGCCGCATCATCGAAAACGAGCTGGAGGAGATGGTGTCCCACGTGAGCGATCCGAGCCGGCTCATGTGGGAGGCGCCCAACAAGTCCCAGCAGCAGGCGCTGATCCTGCGCTTCGGGCCCAACGTCAATCTCGGCAACGTGGCGCCGCCTGACGTACTTGCGCTGGAGGCGCTGCGGGTGGGGCTTCGCGGCGATACCCTGCGGCTCTATTTCCAACAGGTGGTGAACGGGAGCATGCCGCTTCCAAATTCGTGAAGGCATCGGCACTTCGGGTCGACGTCGTGCGGCGGGTGGAGGAGTGCCCGCCGCTTGGTGTGGGTGATCAGGCGATCGTGATTGACGTCCTGCGGGCAACCAGCGCCATGGCCGCCGCCCTGGACCATGGCGTGGTGCGGATCCTGCCGGTGACCGAGGTGGAGACGGCCCGATCCGAGAAGGCCCGGGATCCGGACTGGCTTCTGGTCGGGGAGCGGGGCAATGCCCGCCTGCCCGGGTTCGATCGTGGCAACTCACCCCTTGAATGGGGACCGGAAGATCGCGGCCGTCGGGCGGTGTGGACGACGACCAATGGAACGCGGGCGCTGGAGCGGGCCAGTGGCGCCGGGCGACTGGCCGCGGCCGCCTTCGTCAACCGCGCCCGGGCCGCCGCCTGGGCGGAGGAGGAGCCGGAGGCGCGGCTCGTGCTGGTGCCCGCCGGTGAGAAAGGACAGGAGTCGGAAGAGGACTGGCTGTGCTGCGGTGCGGTCATCGATGCGCTCCTGGCGCCAGTGCTAAGCCATGCTGCCCTGCAGGCGCGGGAGGCATTCCGGGCGGTAAAAGCTGGACTGGAGGACGCTGTTCGGCGCACGCGCCACGGGGCGGCACTCATCGATCAGGGGCTGGAGGCAGACGTCGTCTGGGCGGCGCGTCTCGACGCGGTCCCGGTCATCGGCATCCGCCAGCGATCATCGCCGCTGTGGCTCGGCCCGGCCTAGCCGTGTCCGACCCGGGGATTCGCCCGGGTCTTTTTCTTTGGCCAGGCTCATAGGTAATCCTCGGTACATCCCCGGGGGTAGGCCTTTGCTGAACGCCGAGAATTTGAGCCTGGTGGCCTTGCTGCTGTTGGGGCTGTGGGCGGGATCCGGACTGGTAGCAGCCTCGGCCGCGGTGCTGCTGGCCATTCGGGTGGTGAAACTGCAGGCGCTGCTCCCCATTCTGTCGGAGAGCGGCATCACAATCGGGCTCCTGTTTCTGACGCTGGTCATGCTGGTGCCGTTTGCGGTGGGTCGGGTGGACTTCCGCCAGGTGCTGCGCACCCTGACAACCTGGCCCGGCATCGCGGCGCTGCTGGCGGGCGCCATTGCGACCCACTTAAACGGTCAGGGTCTTGACATCCTGACCCACCACAGCGAGCTCATGGTGGCCATCATTCTGGGGTCGATCGTCGGCATCGTGATTTGGGGCGGCATTCCGGTCGGGCCGCTCATGGCCGGCGGGCTCATGTACATGATGCTGGAGATTGTGGTGCTCTTTCAGCGGCTCTTCTAAAAGGAGGTGGAGGCGCATGCCGGAGCATCTCTACCTGCGTGGGATGGTCCTCATCCGCATCCTCTCCGGGATGCTGGAGCTCACGGGTGCCATCTTGATGTGGCGTTTTGGTCGGCTCGACCTCGCCGTGCGCATCAACGGCCTCTTGGGATTTGTGGGGCCGCTGGTGTTGACCACTACCATGGCCATCGGGATAGCGGGG
>JBMFXK010000060.1:0-9897 GCA_049964315.1 Clostridia bacterium
CCGCATGGAGCGGGCACGGACCCTCGAGCGAACGCACTCGTTGATTGAGCGCGCGGGTCTGACCGGCTTTGAAAATCGCCTGGGCGGCGAGCTCTCCGGGGGTATGCGGCAGAAGCTGGGACTGATCCGGGTCCTCCTCCCGCAACCGGACCTGCTGGTCCTGGATGAACCCACCACGGGCATCGACCCGGTCAGCCGAAGAGCCCTCTGGGCTATCGTGGCCCGCGCCGCCGCAGACGGGGCGGCGGTCGTGGTCTCGACGTCCTACCTCGACGAGGCCGAGCGCGCTGCGCACATTCTGGTCCTGGACCGGGGCCGGCCGCTGGCGGAAGGAACCCGTGAGGACATCTTGCGGCACACTCCCGGCACGCTTACCGCCGCCAGCGCACCGCCCGCGGGACACCTCAGGGCTCTTTCCTGGCGCCGTGGAACCCGCTGGCGGATCTGGTGGCCCGATGGGGTGACGGACGCGGATTACGCGGGGGAGATCATTGTGCCCGATCTGCAGGACGCCGTGACCATTGCCGCCCTGCAGCACGAGTCGGAAGGGATGGACCTATGAACGGGGCTGTTGCCGAGGCCAGACACGTCACGGTCCGCTACGCGGCACAGCTGGCGGTGGACGACGTGTGCCTCGAAGTGCACCAGGGCGAGGTGCTGGGTCTCCTAGGCGCCAACGGCGCCGGCAAGACCACTCTGTTGAGGACGCTCCTCGGCCTCGTGCCCCAGGACACCGGAGACACCCTCCTCTTCGGCGCCCCGCCAACCCGGCAAAGTCGGCGGCGGGTTGGCTACGTCCCTCAAGGACTTGGTCTGTATGACGACCTCAGTGCCGCAGAGAACCTGCGATTCTCGGCCGCGGTGTACAGACGCCGTCCGGCGGCCCGGGCCGACCTGATGAACGATCCATCCCCCGTTCGGGCACTGCCCCTCGGAACGCAGCGACGAGCCGCGTTTGCCTCCGCGCTCCAGCATGAGCCGGATCTCTTGATGCTGGACGAGCCGACCTCCGGCGTCGATCCGCTTGAGCGCGCCCGACTCTGGGACACCATCCGCGCGGCCGCCGGCCGGGGCGCCGGTGTGATTGTGACGACGCACCACATGGAAGAGGCGGAGCAGTGCGACCGCCTGATTATCATGGCCGACGGCCGCGTGATTGCAGACGGCACCCTCGCGGATGTGATCGGCAGCCATGAGGTGGTCATCATTGAGACCCCCGATTGGGCCAGGGCGTTGCGACTACTGGAGGCACACGGCCTGGATCCGGCTCTGGTGGGCCGGACGCTTCGTGTGGACGAGGCGGCCGAAGCCCGGTTGACGTGCGCCCTGGACGGCCTGCCGCACCGGCTGATGCGGGTGCCGGCCACCCTTGAGGAACGCTTTGTGAGCCTGGTTCGCGCCGGGGCCGCGCGCGCTGGAGAGGGATTCTAATGCCGCGCGGCAGACGACGCGGATCGCCGCGCACCCGCGAGACCATTTTAGAGGCGGCCTTGGTCCGCTTCACCGATGAGGGATATGACCGCGCCAGTCTGCGTGACATCGCGGCCGATGCCGGCGTCGATCCCTCCCTCATCGTCCACTACTTTTCCACCAAGGAAACCCTGTTCACCGAAGCGCTGCATCTGCCCCGCATATCCGAGACTCTTGATCGCATGCTGGAAGCGGCTGGCCCGGGGTCCGAACAGGAGCTTGGCGCCCACATTGCCCAAACTCTAGCCGGACTCTGGGAAGGCGGCACACTGGCGCCCGCGGTGACCGCCCTGATTCGGTCGGCCGCCAGCAACGAAGGCGCCTCGAGGATGCTGCGCGAGTTTCTAACCCGCACGATTCTCGGGCGGATCGCGACCAGCCTCACGGCGCGCGATCCGACGCTTCGGGCGGCGCTGGTGGCGAGTCAGGTCATCGGTGTCATGATGGCGCGGTTCGTCCTTCGCCTGGAGCCGCTGGCCAGCGCCGACCCGGATCTCATAGCCCGGGCCATCGCCCCAAACCTCCAGCACTATCTGACCGGAGACCTGCGAGGAGACCAGGACCCAGACGGCCAAACTGCACCGCCGTGGTCGTAAGCCCCGCCCGCTGGCGCCGTTTCCGAGCTCTCTGCCGTCTGCTGTCCATGCGCACGCGACGGAAAGTCGCCGGTAACAAAGTCATGCGGCCACGCGTTCCCCAGACAAATGACGAACGGTGGTCACCGTCGACACGCGCATGGGATCTGACTGGGTGGAGAGCTGGGCGGCGACCTGGGGTGACCGGGTGGTTCAGTTTCTGGCCGCGTACACCGGTGATGCCGTACTGGCTCAAGACCTTGCCCAGGACACCTTTTTAAAGGTGTACGAGTGGCGATTAAGACACCCGAAGGCGCCGGTCCAGCCCGGCATCCTCTTCAGCACCGCACGCAATCTGGCCCGGGATCGGTGGCGCAGAGAGGAACGGGAACGGCGAGCCCTGGAGCGGTCCGGAACGCCGCCGTCCGAACCGGCGGGAGAGACCGCCGTGCTGGTCCGGGATCTTATCGACCGCCTGGCACCGTCCGACCGGGACTGTCTCCTGCTCTTCTACTACGGAGATCTCTCGACCGACGATATCGCGGACGTGCTCCGTGTAAGCCCCGTCACCGTCCGGGTGCGGCTGTCACGGGCCCGAGGGAGGCTCCGGGCAGGCTGGCTGGGTGCCGGCCAGAATGTGACAGGACATGGACGAGAGGGATATCATGGGAGCCTTTGACGACGGCGAGCTCAGGAACTGGCTGCAGGCGGACGGCCTGCCGCGCGACCGGACGCTTCAGTTTGATAAGGCCCAGTGGGAAAGCCAGTGGCGGGACGCCGCGCTTGTCATCGCGCGCCGGGCCAGGCCGTCCCCGCACTGGTGGAAGCCGGTGGCGGCAGGTGCCGTCGCTCTCCTGGTTGCCGCAGGCGTCGTGGGTCCCCTCAGTCGACCTCGACCGGAGCCCGCTGGTGGCGGACTCCACCCCCGCCTCTACCTTGCCGTACTCTCACCCAGCGGAGAGGGTATTGACGCCCGCCCGATGTGGCATGGGTGGCAGGCGGACCGCAGAGGCCTTGCCGCGCTGCAGCGCGCGTGGGAGGACATGCGCTACGTCCGGCCGCTGGCATCTGTGAATGGGGGGCCAAGCTTCTTTCCAACCCTGCAGTTCGGTTTCCAAGGCGGTGTGATGGCCACGCTCATGCCGCTGTTTAATGCCGTGGACAACGGATCTGGCCTCGTGCGGAGCCGGCGGTACTTAGTCCTGGACCGTCCGGGCCTCGGGCCCGAACTTGTGCGCTCGCCGTTCCTCATGAAGGCTCTAAGCGGCGCCTGGTCCGGGTTGAAACCAGGCACGCCGCTCAGCGCATCCGTCGCCAGTCACGCGGTCACCCTCAAGGGGAGTGGTGGCGCGATTGGAAACAGCGTGACCCTGTACGCCAGCCCCATTTACGGCGACAACATCGGCGGCGGCATCATGCAGCCAGGATCGTTCCCGGTCGCGACCGTTTCCAGCCGGAACGGCGTCTACTACTGGCATGGCGTCATCCGCCTGCCGCGCGGATACACGGTCTACCATCCCATTCAGGGCTGGCAGCTGAGCGTAGACGTACACGGGTTCCCCGGGTTCTCGGAGCTGGGTGGAGCCAGCATGACCCTGGGACTGCCGGACGGCGCCGTTCCTCCCGTATCCCCCTCGCCGGTGACCACCCTACATGCCGCCTTCATGGCGCTTGACGAGGCACTCCCGGAAAACCCCTTCCCTTACTGGCCAGGCCGCGCAGGGCAGTGGGCGGTATCCTGGGTGACCGCATCCGGGGTGCATGTCCGCGGTCGTGAGACCATCTCCGGGTGGTACGGGGACGCTGAGGTCGGCAGCCAATCGCATGTCTGGCTGTTGGTCACGGCGAGACTCTCCTATCGCGTTGGATCCCGGCACCCTTTCACGTTCACCGAGACCTGGACGGTGAACCGCGATGGCACCTTTCGGACGACCACGCAAAGCGGTCGTGCGCCACAGCCGGCGTTTCACGTCCTGAGGGTGCGGTCCCTCCCGCCTGCTGCTAAATCCAGCGGATGATGGGGGTGCTCTTCAGGAGCACCGTGATGATTCCGAGTACGATGCCTACGAGGGCGAGACCCCGAGCTCCGGGCCTAAGAAAGCCGACGATTCCGGCCACGACCGCCACCAGGCCCAGGATATCCCCGAAGGCAATGCCGATGATTGGGATCCAGCTCAGAACGAAGCCAATCACCCCTGAGAGAGCGGACAGGATGGACCACCCGCTCCGGCTCCGGTACTCGATATACATGGCCCCCTCCTCTATTGACGACCCGGGTTTGGCAGCGCGGTGGAATACCGGCCGTAAAACTCGTCACGCAGAATGCCGTATACGGCAAGGTCGGTGCGGGCCCCCTGGTGCACTTCGTGGCGCCGGAGCGTCCCCTCGTGCTGAAAGCCCACCTTCTCAAGAAGTTGGACCGACGCCTGGTTGAACGGGTACACCTCCGCGTAAATGCGATCCAGATCCTCGAGCGAGAAGCCGTAATCCAGCATAAGCACGACGGCGTTGGTGGCGACACCGTGCCGGCGCACAGCCTTCTGCCCAATCACGAAGCCGATGGCCGCGCGCCGAGAGATGCGGCTGATCTCGGCGAGCTCGATATAACCGACGAGGTCGTCCCCGTACTCCACGGCGAACAGCACCAGGTCTTCCGGCGGCTCGCGCACCACCTCCTCATAGCGGTGCAGAAAGCGTACCCGCGACATTCTGGGATCCCATCCCGCCCAGGCATCAATCTCGGTGTCCTGGTGCCATTCGTACAGCCTGTCCAGGTCCTCAAGCTCTATAGGCCGGATAGTTACGCCATTTCGCTTCAGCACGCGATCGCCCCCGTCGACGTCATCATAGCAATGTCCTGGGGGCGGGTCCGATCCGCACGCCAGGCCTTGGGAGCCCTCTGGTACCATGGGAAGCGCGAGGAGGCAGTCATGGTTCTTCCTGAGGTTGGAGAGGTCACGTTCGATGACGACGTGCTCCGCTCGCCGCTACCGGTGGTGGTGGTTTTCGGGGCGCCCTGGTGACCGCACTGCCGGCGGCTGGGTCCAGTCGCAGAGCAGGCAGCCGACGCCTTGCAGGACACCGCTCGCATGGTGCACGTGGACACCGACCAGGAGCCGGAGCTTGCGGCACGCTATCGCGTCGTGGGCATCCCCACCTCGATCCGCTTCGGTCACGGCCAAGAAACCGGCCGCCTGATTGGCTTCCGCCCGGTCGAGGAACTCCTCTCGTTCGCGCGCGGCGAGGCGCGGCGGCGGTAGATGCCTACGAGTCCTGCGCTTCGCCGGCTCCCACGGCTGACAGGGCCGCAACCAGGTTCAGCGTCCGTCCCGGGACGTAGATGATCCGGGACGGAGCCGTACCGGCCAGCGCCGCCTGCACCCGCTCTCGCTCCAGCGCGAGCGCAAGCGCGTCACGCTCCGGAAGATCGACGGGTACTGTCATCCGGTCCCGCACCCGGCCGTTAATCTGGATCGGAATCTCCACCTCATCGTCTTTGAGGTAGCGGGGATCAGCGACCGGCCAGGCCTGGCGCCAGATTCCGTCGCGATGCCCGGCCTGCTCCCACAGTTCGTCCGCGATCGCCGGCGACAGCGGCCACAGCAGGACGAGCAGCGTCTCGACGTCCTCCCGCGTGGCTCCTGTCTGGGACAGTCCGTTCACATACTCCATCAGTGCCGCGATGGCCGTGTTGTAGTGGAGAGCGGCAATGTCCCGCGATACCTTGTCGATCGTTCGGTGACGCAGGCGCGCACCGTCTTCCGACGCGGGCGCGGGGAACCCCTGTCCGATGCTGCGGGTAGCCAGATCCCAAACCCGGTGCAGGAACCGTTCGATCCCATGGATGCCCTTATCGGAGAAGTCTGCCCCCTCCTGATAGGCACCCATGAACATGAGGTACATCCGAGTCGTATCCGCCCCGTAGCGGTCGAACAGGTGATCCGGATTCACCACGTTGCCCCGTGACTTCGACATCTTGGCGCCGTTCATAATCATCATCCCGTGCGCCCGGAACTTCTTGAACGGCTCCTCGAACGGGATGACCCCCATGTCGTAAAGCGCCATGCACACAAACCGGGTGTACAGGAGGTGGAGCACCGAGTGTTCCTTACCCCCGATGTAGATGTCCACCGGCAGCCACTTCCGGGTCCGTTCCCCATCCATGATACGGTCGTCAAAATCGGTCGACGGGTAGCGCAGGAAGTACCAGGCCGAGTCTAAGAAGTTGTCAGACACGTCCGTTTCCCGCCGCCCGGGGCCCCCGCACTTCGGACAGGTCGTATTGACGAATTCAGGCACCAGCGCAAGCGGTGACTGCCCGGTGCCGGTGGGGCGGAACTCCGGAATGTCCGGCAGCACGACGGGGAGGTCTTCCTCCGGCACCGGCACGATGCCGCATCCCTCGCAGTAAATGAGCGGGATCGGAGGGCCCCAGTAGCGCTGTCGCGAGATGAGCCAGTCGCGCAGCCGGTAGGTCACCCGGCGCTGCCCCAGGCCTTCCCGTTCAGCCCAGGCGATGACCGCGTCGCGCGCCTCCTGACTCGACAGGCCCGTCACGGGGCCCGAGTTCACGAGCGTCCCTTCCCCGCTGTATGCCTCGCCAAGCGCATCCGGCAGGCCCCCGTCGGGCGTGACCACGACCGGCACCGGGAGCCCGTATACGCGTGCAAACTCAAAGTCGCGCTCGTCATGAGCAGGCACCGCCATGATGGCGCCAGTCCCGTAGCCGCCCAGGACGTAGTCGGCCACCCAGATGGGAATCTCCTCACCGGTCGCGAGGTTTTTCGCGCGGGCGCCCGTGTCCACCCCGGTCTTCTGCCGGCTCATGTCGGTGCGGTCGATTTCCCGCCGGCTCACGGCCTCGGCGACGTACGCCTCCACCTGGGCCCGCTGTACCGGTGCGGTGATGGCCTTCACGAGGGGATGCTCGGGGGCCAGCACGACGAATGAGGCGCCGTAAATGGTGTCGGGACGGGTGGTGAAGAACGCCACCTCACGGCCCGGGTGGCCCACCACTGGAAACGCCATCTCCAGTCCCTCGCTCCGGCCGATCCAGTTGCGCTGGGCAGTCTTCACCACGTCGGACCAGTCCAGGCCCGGCAGGTGCTCCAGCAGCCGGTCGGCATAGCGGGTGATTTTCAGGAACCATTGCTCCAGGTTCTTCATCTCGACCAGGCTGCCGCAACGCTCGCACGCTCCCTGAATGACCTGTTCATCGGCCAGCACGGTGAGGCAGGACGGGCACCAGTTCACCGGCGCGGTCCGCTTTTCCGCCAACCCGTGTTTGAACATCTGAATGAAGATCCACTGGGTGAAGCGGTAATACTCGGGCGACGTGGTGTCGACGGCGTGCGACCAGGCAAACCGCCCTTCCATCCTGTGGAGCTGTTCACGGAAATGGCGCACGTTGTCAGCCACGAGCCGCATGGGATGTTTGTTGACCTTCAGCGCGAAGTTTTCGCTGTGCATCCCGAACGCGTCAAAGCCGATGGGCTCGAATACATCGTAGCCCTGGAGTGCCTTGAACCGGGCATGCACGTCCGCACCGGTAAAGGCAAACACATTGCCGATGTGAAGACCTTCTGCGGAGGGATACGGGAACATGAGCAAGTTGTAGAAGGGTCGGGCGGCCCGGTCGAGGTCAACCTCACCGACGCCTTCCTCTTCCCAGCGCTTGCGCCACTTGGCTTCGATGGCTCCCGGGTCATACCGCACGATGGCTCCTCCTTGGCTAGAACGGGAGAAAAGTCTTGGAGGGAAGTGTAACATCCCGCCCGCGCTCCTAGAAACCCCGCAGGCGCCGGCTTGGGGCGCTGCCGAGACAGTCCGCGGACTCATGTATTAGGCTGAAGGCAAGGGTGCGATCCAAATCGTCCCACCTCATGGTGATGGGAACGGCCTCCCATGTCGGGAAGACCCTCATAACCGCCGGTCTCCTGCGCCTGATGGCAGACGACGGCCTTTCCCCGGCGCCGTTTAGGGCCGTGAACAACTCCTTGAACGCGACCGCTGCGCCGGATGGCGCCGAGATTGCCTGGTCGCAGGCGATCTCGGCCGAAGCCGCTCGCGTGGCCCCGTCGGCTCTTATGAACCGGGTGCTCGTGAAGCCGATGGCGGCGGGACGCGCGCAGATTGTCAAGGAGGGCCGCGTGCTGGCAGACGTCACCGCCGCGGAATACCGCCATCCCGGATTCCAGGATCGCGACCGGCTCTGGCATGCCGTCACGCGCCGCTTTCATGCTCTATCCGAGATCTACCACCGTCTTGTCATCGAAGGAGCCGGCAGCCCTGCCGAGGTCAATCTGCAGGAGGCGGACCTCGCCAACATGCGAACCGCCCGACTAGCCGATGCCCGGGTGGTTCTCGTCGTGGACATCGAGCGCGGCGGGGTGTTTGCCGCCATCGTGGGGACCCTGGCACTCCTGGCTCCCGCGGACCGCGATCGCATCGGGGGTCTCTTGGTCGACCGGTTTCGAGGCGATCCGCAGCTGTTTGACGACGGCCGCGCCTGGCTCGAAAGTCACACAGGTATCCCCGTGCTCGGCGTCGTTCCTCATCTCGATGGTCTGGACCTTTGGAAAGGGGCAGCATGGGGCTCGACCACCCGCGATATCGCGTCCCGACCCGCAGCGGCCGGCATGTGCTGACGGTGGCCGCGGTGCGGTTCCCGCATCTGTCGAACTTCGGTGACCTCGACCCGCTTTTCGCGGACCCTCGGCTGCATGCGGCCTGGTGTGAGAGGCCACCCGACTTTCCTGCGGATATTGTCGTACTGCCCGGCACCAAGAACACGCTTGCCGACCTTGAATGGCTCGATGCCCAGGGTTGGGCGGCCTACATCCGGGAGCGGCATGCGAGTGGTGCGGCCGTCTGTGGTGTCTGCGGCGGCTGCCAGATACTGGGGCGCCGGGTCTCGGACCCGGACCGCCTCGAATCCTCACACGGTGAGAGGGCGGGGCTCGGCCGATCCGCCCACACCACGGTGCTCCTGGGGCAGAAGACCGTCCGGCGCGTCTCTGGCACCGCCGCCGAACCACTCCCCCCGCACCACGTCGAAGGTTATGAACTGCATCTTGGCACGACCCGGCACAGCGGTCGGCGGCCGCCTCTCCTTCTCCTCGAAGACGGACCGGACGGCTTCATCGAAGACGGTGCCCGCCTCCTCGGCACGTACGTGCATGGGCTTTTTGACAACGACGAGTTCCGGGAATCCTACCTCTCCCGCATTGCGGACGCCCGTGGCCGCGCATGGCCGCGGGCGTCCCTGCCATCCCCCTGAAGCCGGCGTGAGCGCTTCTATGATGATCTCGCCGCCCATCTCCGCCGGCATCTCGATCTGACACGTCTCCACGCTCTCTTGAACCGTTAAGCGCTGTCAGACTTGGGGGTGCAGAATCGCGATCAGTTCCTGCAGCCCACGCACCAATCCCACAAACGGCTGGTCCAGATATGACGAGTCGAGAACCGCCAGGATGTGGTGCTGTTTCCCGGCGGTCGTCGCCGAGAATCCGGGGATCTGGCGTTCGGCGGCCGCCGTGCCCCCGGATGGATCCACCAGAATGCAATCGGGATGCGCCTCCACCACCTGCTCGGCGGTCGCCTGCGGCCACTCCTCGTTCGACATGCTGTCTGCGACGTCCCGCCCGCCCGCGAGCTTAGTGAGGCTCGAGATGAAACTTCCGCGGCCGCCGGTATAGAGGTCTCCCGAGGCACAGAACACCGCAGGGCGGGACCTGGTTGTCCGGACCCGGGCCTCCAGTGCACGCACCTGCCGTTTCAGGGTTGCCGCCAGCCGCGTGGCCCGCGACGTCCGACCGGTTGCCTCGCCCACCAGGACCATGTCGTGATAGAC
>JBMFXK010000061.1:0-9844 GCA_049964315.1 Clostridia bacterium
CCCGGTCCAGGATGCCGCGCGGCAGCTGAGGCACGTTCTTCAGCGGGATGGTGATGACCACCACGTCGGCCCCCTCCGCCGCCTCGGTCGCCGGAACAGCTGTCGCCCCGCTCTCGCGCGCCAGCTCCGTCAGGGTCGCGGGCCCGCGTGAATTGGCCACCCGAACCTCATGGCCGAGTGCTGCAAACCGTCTCGTGAGGGCGCCGCCGATGTTGCCGGCGCCGATAATGCCGATGCGCATCTAAACTCCTCCTATCGACTGTGCGCATGCACGAATGTGCGAACAGGTACGAACGTACGAACGTGGAGATGGACGCCCGGATCCGTGGCGCCCGAAGTCCCCGCGCCCACGAACGTGCCCGGCTCCTTCCACATTTTAGGGCACGTGCGGGAAATCCTCCGATTCCGGGTTCTTGACGGAAACGTCCGACCCGTCTGCAGCGGCGGGGGCGCCGCCTCCCGAATCACCATCCGGCGGTCAGCAGTCGCGCACGACACCCACACCAGCCTCGATGCGGCGGATCCATCCGATTCGGCTTGCTGCATCGCCCGCAAAGTCGGCCAGGCTCAGGAAGCCCTGCACCAATGCCGCAGGCATGGCGTCGACGAGGTGGGGCGCGGGACCGTACGCGTCGCAGGTGTCGCGCCAGTCCTCCGGGGAGACGGACGACACCAGAAGCCACGCCAGATCGCTCACGCCCGGGGCACAGGAGACGTCCTCCCAGTCCACGAACGCCACCTCGCCGGTTTCGGCGCTACGGATATTGTTCAGGGAGGCGTCCCCGTGAATCAGCGTCCGGCTCGGAATCCGCGCCAGCTGCCGCTCCGTATCCGGCACCCGGCCGCAAAGGCGATGGCCGCAGGCCCGCACCCTGTCCGACATCTCGGGCAACTCTGCGATACGCGGCCAGGTCCCGTCGTAGAGCGCGGCCACCAGGTCGATCGCGGCGCCGACCGGCCGGAGCCAGGGCCAGCGCTGTTCCGCCCGCCCCTCCCAGTTGTCATGGAGCAGCCTCAGCGCTTCTGCCACGGCAGGCGGCTTCCCGCCTGGCACCCAGTCAGTGAGGTCTTCCAGGACCAGGAAGGTCCCCGAGGGACCTTCTGCCGCCTCGTAACAGTGCGGCACACGCACGTTGATGACGGGCGCAATCTCCCGGTAGAAGCGCACTTCCGCCGTGAACGACCCGAGCGCCGCGCTGATGGAACCGGGGATCGGCGGTGCCCGCCGCTTCACATAAGTCATCAGATAATCGCGGCTCCCTCTACGCGCGCAGATCCTTCACGATCTTGCCGTCCTGAATGACCACCCGGATGCGGTCCGGGTCTTTCAGCGCATCCAGGCGCGCCAGCGGATCGGCATCGGTCAGCACCAGGTCCGCCAGCTTGCCCTCCTCCACCGTCCCGAGCTCCTGCTCGAGCCCCATCACTTCGGCGCCGCGGCGCGTTCCGGCGACGATGGCATCCATCGCGGACATGCCGATCTCCTGCAGGAGGGTCAGCTCATGGAGGTTCTGGCCATGGAACCCCACCCCCGCATCAGTGCCGAGGGCAATCTTCACGCCGGCCGCCTGGGCCCGGGCCACGTTCTCCTGGTGTGCGTCGATGACGCGCCGGGTCTTCTCAAGCGCCCAGGACGGGACGGGCAGTCCCTGATCGGCGGCCGCCAGCACCGCGCGCGGAGCGGCCAGGGTGGGAACCAGGAACGTGCCGCGTTCCAGCATCAGGTCGATGCCTTCGGGGTCCAGGTAGATGCCGTGCTCGATGGAGGTCCACCCGGCCCGCACCGCATTCTTGATGCCCTCACTGCCCTGGGCGTGGGCAGCCAGGCGCCGGCCCTGGCGGCGGGCCTCGGCAGCGATGGCCTCGAGCTCCTCAGGAGAAAAGTGAGAGTGAGCGGGATCGTCGCCCGGGCTCAGCACGCCCCCGGTGGTGCAGACCTTGATGACGTCGGCACCCTCGCGGATGACCCGGCGCACGCCCGCCAGGACCCCGTCGCCGTCCACCAGCTCCGACATGATGTCCTGACGGAGTGTGGCGGCGGAACCGGCGAATGACACGTCGCCATGCCCGCCGGTGATGGAAAGGATCCGCACCGCTATCTGCAGACGCGGCCCCGCAATGAACCCCTCGTCCCGGGCCATCTTGACGCCCCGGTCGATCCCACCGAGGTCGCGCGCGGTCGTGACGCCGGCGTGAAGCGTCCGCCGCATCCGGTCCAGAGCCGTAACGGCCAGATAACTGGGCGGCTTCAACAGCTGACCGACAAGGTCCGGCCCTTCATTCAGGAAGTGGACGTGCACATCAAAGAATCCCGGCAGAAGCCAGTGCCCGCTCCCGTCAATCTCGATGGCACCGGGCCCGGCGGCAAGCGAGCGGTCCCCGATGGTCCGGATGCGGCCGTCCTCGACAATCACCGTCACATCGGCACGGGGCGGTGCTCCGGTGCCATCAATCAGGGTTGCATGCCGGATTACGAGGCTGGACATGAACCTGCTCCTTCCCATGTATCGCAAGAGATGTGACCCTCCTTTCTCCTTGGATACGCCTGGCTCCTTTCCGGTCGCGCAGGCCGGCGGCCGCGCCACACCGGGCGATTGCGACGGAGGCCGACGTGTTCTCGGGCTGCGCTGGGGGGCACGCTTCCGCGCAGAAAGGAGCTTCCGTGATGACGACCTCCGAGCCGGACATCGCCACGCTCGCCACCCTCATCGCCGACCGCACCCAGGTCCGCATGCTGATGACACCCATGAACGGGGAGGTCCTGACCGCCAGTGTGATCGCCCGGACGGCGGGCGTGACGCCGCAGACCGCCAGCGTGCACCTGCAAGAGTTCGACGCGGGCAGCGCGAAAGCCGGTGCGATCGTTCGGTGGGTCTCGGGAGACCCGCGTCCTCAACCGGGCTCGAACTTGCTATGACTACCTGGCGGGTCGACTTGGAGTGGCGCTCACGGCCGGACTGCGGGCCCAGGGCTGGGTCGTGACGCCTGATGGGGACGTCAGCCTGGTCGAAATGGGCATCGACCTCGAGGCCCCAGCAGGGCCTCCCGGGCGGTGGGCCGCCAGTGCCTCGACTGGAGTGAGCGACGTCCGCATCTGGCCGGATCGCTGGGACCCGCCTGGCCACCCTCATGTGGGGTCGGGCGGGGCTGACCCGAATCCCGGGCTTGCGGGCGGTCGGGCCCACCCCGGCCGCCGCTGAGTTCCTCGCTCATTCCGATGGAATATCTTTGCCGCCGCGGAGTCCAAGTCCTGCCCGGGGCTTGTGAGTCATCTTCTAAGACGCGATGGGATGGACGGGATGGCGGTAAGGCATTAACATCGTACACGATGCATCGGATGCGATGTTAGGGAGGATGCCCGTGCAGCCCGATGAGGCCGAGCTGGTCCGGACCGCGATTCGCGATCTCCATCGGCACTTTCAAAGGCGGCTTCAGGAGCAGGTGGAGAGCCTCGGCTTCACCGTGCCCCAGATCCGGGTGCTGCGCGAAGTGGTTGACCGCCCCGGCCTCAGCATAAAGGACGTCGCCCGGCGGCTGGACCTCACCCAGAGCACGGTGTCGGGTGTGGTGAAGCGCCTAGTGGATAAGCGCACGATTGAAAAACGTCCCCACCCGGAAGATCGGCGCGCCGTCCAACTGTGGCCGACGGCTGCAGTGGCGCGCTTTATGGCGGTTGACCGGGATGAATTCGTGAATAGACCGGTGCGGGCAGCGCTGCAGCGGCTGACGCGCGAAGAGCGGCAGCAGGTCTTAGAGGCGCTGCGCCTGCTTCAGGCACACGTCGACGCCCTGGTCCGCTCGGAACCATCCTAAGACTGGCGGTGCAGCAGCGTGGTCAACAGCATCGGCGCCGGTAGCGCGTCCATTCTCTCAGTCGTACTGGCCCTGGCCGTCATCGGGTTTATGATCTATCGCCAGGTCCGGCCGCGCCGGCTCCGCTCCCGCAGCCTCGTCATCGTCCCCCTGGTGCTCCTCCTCTTCATCGCCCGGTCCTCCCCGCCGCTCCACCTCACCTCCAGCAAGGCGCTCGAAATTGGCATCGATGTGGTCGTGAGCCTGACAGCCGGGCTTCTCGCCGCCCGCCAGCTGCATGTGTATGCCAGTCCCGACACCGGACGGGCGATGGCCGGCGGGTCGTGGACCTACTTTCTGTGGTGGCTCGGAGCCTTCATCGTCAAGGCCGCCGTGATCGTGGCCATGGGCGAGACGACCCAGTCCATGAGTACGGCCGAGGTCCTGATACCCCTGTTCCTGCTGGTGGTGACCCGGAACGGTTACCTGTACTGGAAAGCGACCCGCCTCGGTCTATCCCTCCACTGAGGATAAGTAGATAAAGGGAGATGAAGAACCGGCGGGGATCACATGCGGGAGAGAGTCGCCGCGTCCTCCGGCGGGGTGGCTGTCTCCTCCCCCGGCCAATAGGCAGTGAGAAACGGCCTGCCCGCCTAGGTGACGCGGTAGCGGAGCATCTTCCCAGCCAGCGTGCCATACGGGGTCCGCACCGCCAGCTCCACCGCGTGCTCTCCCGCGGTCATGATGATCGGATACACATCCCCGGACAGTTCGGTCCCCGCCGCTGCGAATCCGGATGCATACGGATGCGCCGCAGACAGCCGGAGCGCCGGCTGGCCCCCGTCCAGTGCGGTCTCGACCCCAATTTCGCTCAGGTCGGGGTACAAGGCGTCAGGCTCATGTTCGAGTTGGCGGGACGTGACGATCCATTCGCGCTGAAACGGCAGTACGAAAGCGCCTGGAGACCAGGTGCCGGCGCTCGTCGTGGTATGGGCAAAGTACGTATACCACAGCTCACAGTCCTCTTCCGTCAGATCGTCCCGATACGTGAAGAAGTTCGGCCGCACCGCGCCCGCGTGCCGCAGGCGCATCAGGTCTGCCGTACCGAGCGGACGTCCGTCCTTCCCCATCCAGTAGAGGCCGTTCTGCCCGTCCAACAACACCCACCGCCCGAAGTCGTCGATCCACGCCTCGGACACGACGTGTCCGCGCCCGAGGCCGACGTGATAGTCCTCCTGCCGGAGGGACACCCGGCGGGCGGGGATGCCGACAGCATTGAGGGCCTGGCTCAGCACCAGGCTGTATTCGACGCAGGCGTAGCGGAGTCCCGTGTCCACACGCTTCAAGCACTCCACCGCGTCGTCCACTTCCATGTGGGCGTTGGCATGGTGCCAGCGGAAAGTCACCCACTTGAGCAGGGCGAGGGCAGTGTCCCATGCCGACGCGGAAGGCTCCGGGATGAGCGCCCGGAGCTCGTCGGCCCGCCCCCGCAGCTCAAACAGGCCGAGCGGGGCTGACGGCCTTCTCACCGGCCAGTCGAGAAGGGTGACCGGCGCCGTGGTCACCGCCCCGCGCATGGCGGAGGCCAGGTCGTTCCACCCGGCGTCCGCACCGAAGGCCTCCTCCAGCAGGGTGCCGAAAATCTCGGGCTGTCGGAAGCCATCGTCCACCAGCTGCCGCAGGAGGTCCATCGCCCCCGGATCCGCCGCCTGACGCGCGGCTACGGCCACCGCCGGGCCCCAGACGTCTCCCCACAGGCCGGCGTCTGCTTTCAGATCCGGTCTCATCTCCATCACGAGCGCCCAGTCACGAGCGCGTATCGCGTCCTGGGCGCGCGTTCGAAGTGCGTCCAGCGCGGGACTGCCGTAGTCGCCTAGGCTCCCGTCCATGTGCCAGTGCCGTGCCATTCCGATCCCCCCGTCAGCTGCCCTGGTCTTACAACAGGAAGGGCTCCACAACGTTGCTTGAGCAGCAACTCCTGCGGAGCGGCGATCGGTCTTCAGCCGCCCCTTCCCAGCCGGTATATCACGAGCGCATGAAAGACGTCACCACCCCGGAGATTCGTGTGTGGGCCATGGAGGTGGCCGACATGGTCGAGAACCAGGATTGCCTGTTCCCCGCCTCGCCCTGGCAAGGGGACACGCGTTTCCGGACTTAGACCGCGACGAGACCACCGCCGCCTTCTGTATCGCGAGGGATTCCGCCGCACGTCCCCCGGCGGCACTCGTGCTGGGAAGTGGCCGTCTCGGTCCTGTATGCGCCCTGGGGCCACTCCGCGCATGGGACCTGTAAAAAGTCCGCACCCGCCGCCCGAGTGCCATCCGCACCGTCGGCTGCCGTGCGCACGCCAGGGGACGAGCGCGGGCCACGGTTACGCACGCGGTTGTCCCGCGGGGCGGATGTTCCTGCTCATGGCTCCGATAATAGTGGCCAGGCTTGTCATCATTGAGGCGTACGGTGAGTGTAAGTTGCACGGCCGCATCCGGCAGGCGAGGAGGCGGGCAGCAGGTCAGCAGCGCATTTATCTATTTTCGGCCACAGGTCACGTCCCCACGCCATGAATTTCACCTTCTCCTCGTGGGGGCGTCGTCTCGAACCTCGGATTCACCCTGCTCTGGCCGCTCACCCCCCGTAGGAGCATGTCGGCCTGCGCGAGCCTATGACCTTGGTTGGACTCGTCGTGATGGTCCAGGCGGGAGCGGGAGGTGTCGGGGCGGAGCGCTGGCCGGCGGGGTCCTCTACGACGCGTACGGTGCCCCGGTCCCCTGATTGGAGCGATGGCCGCACCCGGCCGCCCTCTGAAGCAGCCCTGAACCATCCGCTCCGCCGACGGGACCCTCTGGACCCGGAGGCAGGCTGTTCATCAATCCATCGGGCCATCAGCACGTCATCGACGAGGCAGCCGTCGATCAGAAACTCGCCCCGGAGCCGTCCCTCCTCCCGGTACCCCATGCGCTCATACAGGCACCGGACCCCGGGATTGGGAGAGAACACGGAGCGACAGTTGTGGCATGCGTCATGCGCGCGCCTTTCTTCCGCGTACCGCAGGAGAACAGTGCCGACGCCCCTCCCCTGGCAGTCAGGATGGACGGCCACGTCGAGCAGCCCCAGTCCCGGTTTGAGGGCACCGGAAAAGGAGGGTGCTGGCGAGGTACCCCATCACCTTCCCATCCGGCTCGGCGACGAGCCCCTCGCCTCGGGTCAGGCTCTCCGTGTAACCGGCCAGGTTTCGGGTCGACGCGGGTCCGGGTGAGTTTTCGGGCGACCAGCCGGCCACGTCCATAACTGCGAAGGCCCCCGCCTCCAAGGGGTTTCCAACCCTCGGCGTCGTCCTGCCCGCATCGTGTCTGACCACGTCTTCGCTCCCGCACCCATTTGAGAGGGAGATGGCGGCTCCACTGTGATGTCAGAGCATGTTGAGGGACAGGTGGTTGGCCATGAAGTTGGCCATGTCGACGCTCCAGTTGGGCACCTTGCCCTTCATCATGAAGAACGCCGTCTTGTAAAGCTCCTTCAAGAGACGGGGGACGGGCCCCGCCTTCATGATTTCCACCGACCCGCCATACCAGGCGTCCGTACGCAGGAAAAAGCCCATGAACGCACCCATCACGCCGACGCAGTCGATGAGGGGCTGGTACTGGGGCAGTTTGGCCCCAGGCGGCTTCACTCCCGCATCTCGGGCAATCTGCCAGGCCACCACATCGGACTGCAGGTGGGCCAGGTACCCGAGCTTGGGCACGGTGGCTGCGGCGGCGTCGCCCACGGTCATGACGTTGGGGTAGTGGGGATTGCGCATCGAGGAGTCGGTGACGACAAAACCGCGCTCGTCGCACACCGGGATTTCCTTCAGGAACGGGTGCGGCACCCAGTCGGGCAAGATGAGGGCGAGTTCGGCCTCCACCTGACGGCCGTCCGCAAACAGCACCCCGTCCCGGGTGACGCCGGCCACATCCACGATGTTGGAGAGGTACCGGTAGCCCTTTTGCCCGGCCATCTCTACCAACTTCTGAGCGATCCTGGAGCCCGAGTCGACCGCGAACGTCGTATCGGGAGTGAAGTAGGTGATGTTGGGCTTGCCCCTGCCTAACCCCTTGACCCACTCGCCCATGGTGAATATGGCCTCCACGATCGGTCCTTCGCAGGGTGCATACGCAGTGGGAATCCAGTTCTCCAGCGCGTGCCCCTGGTGAAAGCGGGCCGATCCCATCAAGATCGGCCCGCCGCGATAGTCATGGTGGAGGAAGCGACGCAGGCGGTTGGCGTGAAAGGTATCGGTGATGGTGTAACCATACTGCGAGAAGCCGGGGATGACGTCGTAGGCGAGACGGCACCCGAGCGCGATCACGAGGTAATCGTAGGCCAGCGTCTGAGCGTGGGCACCCGGCCGTTCCAGCGGCAGGACCCGGATGCAGTTTCGCTCCACGTCAATCTCGTAAACTTCGGCCAGCAGAAAGTGCATGCCGTTCTTGACCAACGCGCGTTCTACCGGCATGTGCAGCGTGCTGGACGGGTCCCGGTTGCCCAGCACTTCCGTGAGCATGTTGGGCACGAACAGCAGGTACGGCTTCTGGTCGATGACGGTGATGTCGACGCGGCCGCGGGCATAACGGCGAATCTTCTGCGCCGTCTCCAGACCCGCAAAGCTCGCCCCGAGGACCAGCACTGTCGGCTTGCGAGACCTGTGCAGATTGATGGGCTGTTCGGCGGAGGCTTTTTGAAGCAGGGCATCCACCGTGCCGGCCAGGTGGTCGAGGTCATCGTTCAGTGCTTGGAGGAGCGTCGGGTTCAACGTGTGCTCGGCTCCTTTGCCCTCCGGACACCGGGACGCTGACTCCACAGTCGGGAGACGGTGCCAGGCCGTATGCATCTTAAGATCCCCCGGTGGCGCGCTCTTATACCACGACGGCGGCGCGAGCCAACGGCCGCCAGCCTGGGGATCATTAAGCGGCGACATGCCGCGAACGCGCGCAACAGCGCCCCATGGGTCGACTCCCGCGCTGCCTGCGGCTGCCGCTGGCGAGCCGCGAGGCGGAGAGCTATGGCTCGTACCCCACCATCCGTACTCCGGGCCGGGACGGGTCACCGCCACGGCATGCCTCGTGCTCAGGGCCCGGCGTCCGCTTCCGTCGCGCTGGCGATTTCCTCGAAGGCGACCACCCGGCCGTCGCGAAACATCCACACGTGCGCCCATCGCGACGCCGACGCCCCGCCGGTGGAGACTACCCGGGAATGCTCATGGCCCAGGACGACCAAGGCATCCCCGTCCACGAACCAGGCGTCGGGCGCAAACGCCGTGAGGTGGAGATTCTCCCCGAGCGTCTCGAACCAGTGGCGAACCCCGTCCGGCCCATGATACTGACCGGAGCCTCCCAACGCCCGATGGGCAGCATGCACCGTCCATTCCACGTTCGGGTCCAGAGCATCAAACAGCGGCGCGAAATCCCCCTGCATGAACCGCGCATAGATGTTCTCAACAACCCCCCGCATCGGAAGTCCTCCCTTTGCCAGTGCAGTAGCGCGGCAGCGCATGACCGTGCCGATGAGCCCGGGCCAGGAGTCGCGGCATAGGTCCGCCGTCAACCCCCGGCGATCCCCGTCAGCCCGCCAGACTCCAGTGCGCGGGATGCAACCGCTCCGCGCCTGCTCGCTGTCTCCCGTACGCCACCGCATCCACACTTCCTTGCGCCTTCCGCGACCGGTGGTTCATCCAGAACGGATACCCATCCGGATGCGGCGCCGGGCCCGCTGAACGCGCGGCTCCAGCCGTCCGGATCTCCCGACCCATCGGACATGAGCCAAGCCTCCTCCCTTTTGACGCATCGCCCGCCCCTCAGCGGGGACCCTACCCGAGTCGGTGGCCGACCGCCGCGTCAAGTTGGGAGGGACCGTCCTTGGCAGACCATCCAGTGAGTACCGTCGACCGTTGCTGCTGTTCCAGCTGCCACAGCGGGCAGTGTGAAGGCGAATGCAGCTGTTCCTCGACATGCGCCTGTAAGAGCTGCAACTGCGGCGGCTAGACAACGGTCCGCGATCCCGGAAGACTCTTTCCAGG
>JBMFXK010000062.1:0-8405 GCA_049964315.1 Clostridia bacterium
CCGGAGTGCTCCACCATGCTTTCCGCCTGGGCCTTCATGCGCTGCAACGGGTGGGCGCCGTCCGCGGCGGCCGCCAGCACACTGACGAATACGACCCGTTGGACGCCATAGTGGCGGGCCCACGCCAGGACATTGCGCACGTCCTGCAGGTGCCGCACCGCTGCCTGTTCGGTGGCGAGACCCGGTCCCGGTCCGGCAGCCATCACCAGCGTCCGGAGATCCTCCGGCGGCTCCTGCCACTCGCCGGTGCCACGCCCGGGCCACAGTGGAATGTAAGCGGGGCGGGCAGATTGATTCGGGGCGGTGCCGTACACCTTCATGCCCGCGTTCCAGCATCGAGTGACCAGATCGCGGCCCAAAAACCCTTCGGCGCCCCAGATCAGGACCGCGCGGTCGTTCATGACCGCACCGTCGATCGCCGGCGGCGGACCGTGCGCCGGCGGGTCAGGCTGTCAAGGCGCTCGTTGAGCCGCCTCAGCTGGCCCAGCACCGCAATCATGAGCGCTGCGTTGAGCGCAATGAGGGCGACGGTGGCAAATTTCACTCCGGTGCTCCTTTTCTGGTCGCGGCGGGCGGCCAGAGGGTGTCCAGCGACGACGCTTCGACATGCCGGTATAAAGTCCCTTCCGGCTCGGCCCACACGATTGGCCCCTCCTGGCAGTAGCCGAGACACCCCGACGGTGTCACCCGGACGCCGTTCGCCAGCCGAAAGCGCCGATCATGTCCGATCGCCGTGTGCAGGGCAAGCGCACCCGCCTGCTTGCATGGCCGATCCACACACACCAGGAGATGCCGGTCATACGCCTTGACCCGCACCCCGAAGCGGCCGCGGGCGCCCGCGGGACTGCCACTCCGGCCAAGCGTCAGGACCAGGCCGAGGGCTGCGGCCGCACCCAGCAGCGCGATGGCGCCGTCCTGGTAGACGAGGAGCGCCAGCAGCGCCCCCATGGCGGCCATCCAAAGGAGGTCCAGACGTGGCACGAGGTCGCGCGTCAGCGCGGCCGCCGCTACCACCAATCCACCGGTGAGGATCCCGCTGAACGGGGCGGGAAGGCCGATGACCAGCACGATGGTGAGAGCTGCCAGCGCCAGGATCCCAGCCACCTGCCGCCGGGACAGCATCTGGCGGCGGACGCGCCACACGACGCCCGCTGCCGATGCCGCGGCGGACGCCGCCAGGACCACATCGGTCACGCCCACATCCCCTTGAGAAGCCTACGCGCCCGGCTTTTGCACCACCGGCCGGGTTTCCCCGACCCGGAAGACCAGGCCTTCGCGACGCGCCCAGACATTGAGCAGGAGGCCGATGGCGCCGGCGTCGGCCATGAATGCGGAGCCGCCGTAGCTCATGAAGGGAAGCGGCACACCGGCCACGGGCATGATGCCGGTCGCCATTCCGGCGTTCTCCAGTACGTGGAATCCAATCATGGCCACGACGCCGGTGGCCATCAGGGCTCCCAGCCGGTCACGCGCATGGGCCGCTATAAACAGACCGCGGGCTATCATCAGGAAGTACAGGAAGAGCACGGCCACGGCGCCGACAAAACCCATCTGGTTGGCCAGAACGGCAAAGATGAAGTCGGTGTACGACTCGGGCAGAAAGGCCAGCTGGCTGTTGCTGGTCACATGATGCAGCCCGTAGAGCCCGCCGGTCCCGACTGCCACGCGGGACTGGATGACGTTGTAGCCGGTTCCCAATGGATCCGCATTGGGGTTCACGAAACTGATCAGCCGGTTCAGCTGATAGTTGTGCATCGGAATCGGAATGTGGTGGTGGCCAATCATGAGATGCAGGTGGGCGTAGATCCAAAACACGGCCAGCCCCAGGCCGCCGCCAAACAGGATCAGGAGCTTCCAGCCTGGCGCGCCGGCCATATACAGCATCGCCACCAGGATGGCCAGAAACACGAGCGCCGTACCCAGGTCCGGCTGTTTGATGATGAGCGCCATCGGGATGCCGACGTGAACCAGGGGCGAAAAAAGGTCCCGCCACCGCTTGAGGGACGGCTTGCGGGTCAAATGATCGGCCAGGGTCACGATAATCATGACCTTGGCAATCTCGGAAGGTTGGATCTGGAGCGTCTGGGTGCCGATCCAGCGTGACGCCCCCAGCGCCGAATGGCCTTTCACCAGTACGAAGGCCAGCATCGCAAACATGACCCAGTAGATGTAGCGCGACCATTTGGCCAGTGTGGTGTAGGGGATGGCAAACAACACCGCCAGCACGATAGACCCGACCACGAACCAGATGACCTGCCGGTCGACGAAGTACATCTTGTCGTGCAGGATGCTGAGGGTCACGCTGGCTGCACGGATGACGTAGAGCCCGATCAGCGACAGGACCGCCATGAGGCCCAGCGTCAGGTAATCGAGCCGACGGACAACGCCGCCCTCGGTCACAGAACATCCTCCCCCGCCACGTTCCTGATTATATCGAGATCAACGTGGGCGGATAGGAGAAGGTTGGTGGCAACGAAAACGAAACGGTTAGGTTGTCACTCCGTGGCGCTTGACCGAGCGGATGGGGATGTTGGCCACAAGCGCCATCGCATCTTCATGCCGCTCAAAATCGACCCTGAAGCCCTCGGAGTCGATGTCCATATACTCGGAGATCACCCGGAGCATGTCGTTCTTCAGCGCCTCCAGCATCTCCGGGGCCATGTCTGCCCGGTCATGAATCAGGACGAGCCGCAGGCGGTCCTTGGCGACCGCCTTGCTGCTTCCCTCGTCCCGTGCAAAGACCCGGCTCAGGAGGTCGCCCAGCGACCAGCCCCCGCGGCTCATCGACTTCTCCCCATCATTCTGCGCAACCGGTTCAAGAGTCCCGCCTCCTCCAGATTCATCAGCGGAACCTCCTCGCCCATGAGCCGGCGCGCGATGTTGCGATACGCCTCACCGGCCCGTGAGTTCTGATTGGTGGCGGCCGGCTCGCCCCGGTTGGTGGACACGACAATGGCGTCGTCGTCCGGCACCACCCCCAGCAGCTGGATCGCCAGGATCTCGATGATGTCATCGATGTCCATCATGTCGCCCCGCCGCACCATCGCGGGCCGGATGCGGTTGATGATGAGCAGCGGCTGCCGGAGTTCCTGCGCCTCCAGCAGACCGACGATGCGGTCGGCATCACGCACGGAGGACACTTCCGGCGTGCAGACCACCACCGCCTTGCTGGCGCCCGCCACCGCGTTGCGAAAGCCCTGCTCGATGCCGGCCGGACAGTCGATGAGGATGAAGTCAAACTCCTGCTGCAGATCGGAAGCCAGTTTCCGCATCTGGTCGGGCGAGACCGCATTCTTATCCTTGGTCTGTGCGGCCGGCAACAAGTAGAGATTTTCGAACCGCTTGTCCTTGATGAGCGCTGTCTTCAGTTTGGCAAACCCTTCGACAACGTCCACCAAGTCATAGACGATACGATTCTCGAGGCCCATCACGACGTCGAGGTTTCTGAGACCGATGTCGGCATCCACCAACGCCACCCGCTGCCCCATCGTGGCCAGTGCCGCCCCCAGGTTAGCGGTGGTGGTGGTTTTGCCCACCCCACCCTTTCCGGAGGTGATGACGATGGCCTCGCCCATATATTCCTCGCCCCCTGCGTCCCGTCAGTCTCCCGATCGCTCGGCGACATATTTCGCGTAACTGTCAATCAATACCTGTCCGTCCCGGACCAGCGCCACCTCGGGGACTGCCGGCGGCACATCTCCCTCCGGCGCCCGCGCGATGTACTGGGCGATGCGGACCTGGGTCGCCGCGATCCGGAACGCCGCCACCACCCGCGACCGATCACCTTCCGCTCCGGCATGGGCGAGACCGCGGAGCGTCCCCATCACGACGATGTCGCCCTCGGCCTCGATCTCGGCCCCGGGGTTAACGTCACCCAATACCACGACGTTGCCGGGGTATCGGATCTTGTGCCCGGATCGGAGATGACGGCGGATCAGGAGCGTACGGTCCCGTTCCAGTGCGGAGGACACGCCCACGATGCCCAGGTCCGGAGCTGGCGCAGCGTTCACCGCCGCGGCCTGGCGTTTTTGCCGAGGCATAACACTCCTCCGAACGACTCAGTGTTCTTTTCTTGCTGGGCCTGCCAAGTCCTGCTTCGGTTTCCAGACGGTGCCGGAAGCCGACCTGGCAAAAAGATCCAAGCACGGGCATCGTATCATGTCCATCCGCCTTTGAGGATGCGCGTCAAGCCGCTGGCTCAGCGGCCGGCCGCAATCTGCGACATTGCGGCCGCCGCCCGCTCGACATCCTCCTCGTTGGTAAAGAACGCTGTCGAAAAGCGAACCGCCGACATCCAGGGCCGCCTGACCGGCCTCGTGATCACGTCCATGGCCCGCAGCCGGTCAAACACATCGGGTCCGGGAATTCCCTCCACCTCAGCGCAGGTGATGCCGGTGTGGGGGACGTCCGGCGACCAGATCTTGACCCCGGGGATCGCCGCCAGCTTCGACGCCAACGCCCTGGCCAGCTCGCGCTGACGCTCCATGAGGGCGGGCACCGAAATCGCCTCCCAGTAGTCCATGACGTCGTTCCAGGCCACCAGCGCCGGCCAGGGCCGGGTCGCAAACTCGAATCGCTTGGCGTCGCCCGTCCACGTGGCGTGCATCCGGTTAGGATACTCGCTCTGGTAACCGGAACCGTCTCCCACGAACGTCATCTGCAGACTCTCGTTGATGCCCGGCGAGACGTACAGCGCGCCGGTGCCCACCGGACCCAGCATCCACTTGTGACCGTTCAGCGCGTAGAGGTCCACGGTCGACGCGGCCAGATCGAGCGCCACCTGACCGCCCGCCTGCGCCCCGTCCAGCATGAGCACGCCGCCGGCACCGTGCACTACATCAGCCAGGCGCTTCGGATCGACCAAGGCGCCCGTTTCGCAGGACACGTGGCTCAGCACCACCAGGCGCGCCGGCCGCGCCTGGAGCGTCGCCGCAATGCGCCGGATCAACTCCTCCCCACCGAGACCGTAGTGCAGGATCTCCACGTCAACCCCGCGGTCGGCCAGCACGGACAGCGGTGCCACCAGGGCGCCGTGCTCCTCATCGGTGGTGATGATGCGATCGCCTGGCTTCCAATTGAGCCCGAACAGGCCGATGTTGATGGCGTCGGTCACGTTGCCCGCAAAGGTGAGGGACCGCGGCTCGACACCCAGCCAGGCTGCCAGATGAGTGCGGGTGGCCTCCGTGCGCTCGTGCCAGCCGCCGTAAATCTTGGGATGGCCGGGTCCGGCCTCATTCCATTCTTTCTGATAACCGAGGTAGCGCTCCATGACTGGTCCGGGCACCGGTCCCAGGGTGCCGGTGTTCAAAAACGCCTGCTTCTTGGTGCAGGGAAAATCGTTCCGAATTCGCGTCCAGTCGATACTGGTCAATCGGGTCGCCTCCAAATTCATAGGTTCCGCGGCACTCTTCCCGTTCCGCCGGGAAGGTTCCTGCCGCCCGCGCACCTAAAACTTGAGGCGCGTGTCCACCTCATGCCGCGGGCGGAAATGCATGAGTCCCATGAGGCCCGGCGTGACGAACAGGCCGAACAGCACGAACACCGGCAGCGGCTCGAAAAACTGCACCGGCGGCACGGCAAAGCCAAACAGCGCCACCAGGATCCACTCCACGATGCGCACCACCGCCTCCATGCCCGCGCCGATGAGACCGGGCACGAACACCCGATCGCGCACCACCTTGCCCTGAATCGTGGCGATAAAGAAGCCGACCCCGGCGTACACGGTCATGTTGAGTCCGAGGAGGCGGCCGGCCGAGATGTCGAGGAGGAGACCGCCGATGGCGCCGATGAGGGCGCCCCGGGGCGGCGTTTCAAAGAAGGAAAAAGCGATGACCAGCGGCAGCACGAGATCGGGCACGTAACCTGCGGGGAAGATGTTGGGCAGCAGCGAGACGTCCAGCAGGACCGCCGCCAGGAACACGAGAATCCAGGCCCACCACTTGAACTGCCACATCAGGGGCCCCCGGTGATGGGAGGCGCCGCCTCTCCCGCGGGATGCGCCAGCACCACCATGACGGTTTCAATCTGATTGAAATTCACCTGGGGAATAACGGTCGCAATCTGGGTGAGTCCGGATGGGCCGGTGGATACGGCAGACACCTCTCCGAGCAAGAGGCCTTTCGGGAAGTAGTGGCTGAATCCGGAGGTGATGATGGCGTCGCCCGGACGGACGTCCCCGGCCTGGTTGGAGAAGAGTTGGAACTGGAGCTTGCCCGTCACCGGATCCTGGCCCACCACCACGCCGGCCGCGCGCGAGCGCACATCCATGGCGCCGACCCCGCTGGCGGGGTCAAGCAGCAGCAGCACCTGGCTTGTGGCGGGCGAGACCGAGATGATGCGGCCTACTACTCCCTGCGGTACGATGACCGGCATCCCAAGGCGGATGCCGCTGCGGCTGCCCTCGTTGAGGGTGACGGTGTCGAACCACGTTTCGGGATTGCGCCCGATGACGGTTGCGGCCGTCAGCTTCCAGGAGCCGAGCTTCTGCTTCAGGAACAGCAAAGACCGCAACTGGTTGTTGTTGGCCTCCACCTCCTGCAGCTCAAGCCGCATCGTGTTGAGCAACAAGACTTCGCTCTTGAGGCGGACCACTTCCTGCTGCAGCGCAAAGAGCTGGCCCAATGTCCCCACCGCCAGTCCGACCCGGTTGCCGGCCACGGTCATGCCGTCGGCCACCGGACTCGTCACGACGCTCAGCACCGACGACAGGGTCAGCATCTGGTGACGCAGTTTGGAGGTATAGGATAGGAGGGCACTCAGAATCGCGATCAGCAGAACGGTAATAATGGGGCGCCGCCAGCGGTACAGGAAATCCATGGCGCCCCCCTTGCCTCAGATCGAGCGCCCTCCGACGCCCCCGCCGCCTACAGCCTGGCTTGGATCAGCGTCGGTTCCGCCTCCGCAGCGCTTCGAGGTGCTTTTGGTCGTCCAGGATCAGGCCGGTTCCGCGCACCACGGTCAGAAGCGGCTCTTCGGCCATGTGCACCGGCATCCCGGTCTCCGAGCTCACCAGCTTGTCGAAATCGCGCAGCAGGCTTCCCCCACCGGTGATGACGATGCCCCGGTCCATGATGTCGGCCGCCAGCTCGGGCGGAGTGCGCTCCAGGGTGGCCTTGATGGCCTCGATGATTTGATTGACCGGGTCGGAGACGGCGCGCTGGATCTCGGAGGCGGTGATGCGGAGCGTCTTCGGCAGTCCGGTGACGAGGTCGCGGCCCCGCACTTCCATGGTCGTGTCCTGCTCGGGCGGGTAGGCCGACCCGATTGTCATCTTGACCTCTTCCGCCGTGCGCTCCCCGATCATCATGTTGTAGGTGCGCTTGATGTGGCTCACCACGGCGTCGTCCATCTCGTCTGAGGCCACACGGATGGAAGCCGAGGTGACGATGCCGTCCAGGGAGATGATGGCCACCTCGGTGGTGCCCCCGCCGATATCCACGATCATGTTGCCTGTAGGCTCGTCCACCGGCAGGCCAGCCCCGATGGCGGCCGCCATGGGCTCCTCCACCACCAGCGCCTCTCTGGCGCCCGCCTGCACGGCCGCATCCTTCACGGCCCGTTCTTCCACGCCGGTCACGCCGGATGGGACCCCGATGACGACCATGGGGTGGAACACCCGGAAATTCGGCACGGCCTTCTGAATAAAGTGCTTCAGCATGGCCTGGGTGTGGTCGAAATCGGCGATAACGCCGTCCTTCAATGGCCTCACGGCCCGGATGTTGCCGGGGGTGCGGCCGACCATCTGCTTGGCTTCCTGACCGACGGCGATAATCTCGCCGGTGTGCTGGTCCATTGCCACCACCGATGGCTCCTGGAGCACGATTCCTTTACCTTTGACGAAGACCACCGTGTTAGCGGTTCCGAGATCGATGCCCATGTCTCTCGAGAACGCGCTGTAGATGTACCGCAACATGCACGGAGCCCCTTTCCTAGACTGATGCTGTCATGAGACCCGATTCGCGAAAACTCACATGCCGCCCCTGGCCGATTACCACGTGATCCAGAAGGGGGATTCCGAGCACCTGGCCGGCTTCTTCCAATCTCCTCGTGAGGCGCCGGTCTTCCACACTGGGAGTGGGGTCGCCGCTGGGATGATTGTGGACGGCGACGACGCCGGCCGCGCCTGCCTCGACCGCCCGCCGGTAGACCTCCCGCGGATGCACCTCCACCGACGTCTGCCCTCCCACAAATGGCGTCTCCACCCGCAGCACCCGATGCCGCGCGTTCAGCAGCAGCACCCGGAACTGCTCTTGAGACAGCAGCGCCATATCCTCCAGCAACCGGGCCACGTCCTCGCCCGAATGCACCGCCGCCAGATCGGCCGGTCCGACCCGGAGGCGGCGTCCGGCCTCCAGCGCCGCCATCAGCAGCGCGGCCCGTGCCGGACCGATACCGGGCCGTCGACA
>JBMFXK010000062.1:8415-9810 GCA_049964315.1 Clostridia bacterium
CTGCCAGCCAATCTCGGCCAGCGTTCGCCCCACATCCAGCGCGCTCTGCCCTCGCGGTCCCGATCCCACCAGAATCGCCAGCACTTCGGCGTCGGTCAGGGCCTGCGGTCCGTGACGCCAGAGCCGTTCCCGCGGCCGCTCGCCCGCCGGCCACTGCTTGACCGCACGTCCCCGCGCCGAAACCGGCGGCGCACTTCCTGCTCCTTCATCCGACACGGCCACGTCAACCGGTCCCTTCATGTGCGCATCCATATCCATCCGTCATTTCCCATTGTTAACAGCTAGGCTCGACGTGCCATCAAACCTACCGCCAATAAAACGCCCGCGATGCCGCCCAGGTTGAGGCGGAACCACATCCCTAGGGCGATCCCCACCACGTTCAGGTTGAGTGTCCAGGGGTCGCCGGGGTTCGCGCCCACGCTGATGTATGGATGACCCAGGGGCGGCCAGTACGGGGCCAGGAGCGCACCCAGGAACGAGCCGGCGATGGCGCCCACCAACGCATAGAGCAGGACGCGGGAAATCCGGCCTGCTTGAGCCCGGCGCACGAAATCACCTCTTCCGCTTACTAAGGCGCCCGAAGAGCCACGAGGACATGTTTGAACGGGCCACGAGGACATGCGCGGTGCCCCGGTCGGGGGCAATTCCCGTTCAGAATAGCATCTGCCTCTAGGCCCTACAATGCGAAATTACGGGCGTCAGGTCGAACGGCTTGGATTGTCGTCCAAGCCACAGATATTCGACCACGAGATGCCGAAGCCTTTCCGTCGGCTCCTGCCTTTACTTGTCAGAGGTGGTGGAAAAAGAGAACCGGCCAGGCAGAGCCTGGCCGGTCATGATACTGGTCGCCATTAGAATACGGGCGGGATCGGTGGGTCGAGAGGATGCGCGATCAGAATGGCGACCGCCATCAATCCCAGCAGCATCAGAGGAGCCCACCGAGGAAGTTTCAACATGGCCCTGCTCTCCCTTCTTCATGTGCAGTTGACGGCATTCAGCCCCGCTGCGTGATTAGGCTTCTCTGTGCCGGCCCCTTCTTTTTCCGTCCGCAATTTTTATCAAAGATGGCCGGGGCGATATGCTACGATTTGACAGTTTTCAACCCCTCTTCGTTTTGAGGAGCGTCAGATGGGGAACCAACCCGACGGTTTTTCGTACAACGTGGCGGCCAACCTGCTTCGCCTCCGCTTGAGTCGGGGATGGTCGATGGACCATGTGGCTGCTCAGGCGGGGATCTCCCTGGTCCTGGTGGAACAGGCTGAACGCGGCGGGCTGGCTCTGCAGCGGGATGTGCTGAACGCGCTGGCTGATGCGTTTGACGTCTCCTTGGACGAGCTCGGCACCGCGCCCTCCGAGCTCGCGCAGGGGTGCACCGACATCCTCGATCGCGATCCC
>JBMFXK010000063.1:0-9765 GCA_049964315.1 Clostridia bacterium
CGACGTCAGGCCGCCCTCATGGGGTACGTAGCCGTGAGCCGGTTGCCCGTCCTCGACGGTCCCCAACAGCTGAATCAGGATGAGCCACTGTTTCGAAAGATACCGAGCCAGGACGTGGTGGGAGGCTAAACGCCGGGCCCGGCCAGGATCACCACGACGATGGCGGCCAGAAAGAGGGCGAGGCCGCCCGCCATCTCGCCGTAGCGGCCGACGGCGCGGCGCAGACGGGCGCCGGCTGCGAGGCCGAGCAGCGTGAAAAGAACCGCCTGGACTGCCAGTGCCGGCACTAGAAGCGTCAGATCAAGACGGGCCGCCCCGGCCGCAATGCCGGCCGTCAGCTCGTCCAGGCTCACCGCCATCCCCGCGCTGACAAGCGTCAGCAGTGACGTCGCGCGCCGCAAGGCCCGTCCCTCGCCCGAGGGCTCGTCACCCTCATCAACGTCCGGTTCTTCACGAAGCTCGCGGACGCCCTCCCAAAACTCCCGCAGTGCCAGCGCGGCCAGAAGAGCCGCGGCCGCATACACCACGATGCTGGACAGCCGGTGGGCCAACCATGAGCCAACGAGCGCTCCGAGGAGCGGCATTCCTCCTTCAAAAACGGCCACGGTGGCAGCCAGGCGAAATTGGTCGGTAAATTGGCCGGCGCCCAGCCCGACCGCCACCACAAAAGTGTCGATGCCAAACGCCGGGACGATAACCAGGGAAGTGAGATGGCCCACGTGCCGTCCTCCGGTTCTGCCAGCATCCGCGTGTATGCTACGAGCTCGAGGGCACCCGCTCAAGTTCTTGCCCGGAAAGGGCCGGAGTTCCAGTCAGCGGATGCTCAGTCAGCCACACGACCTGACCGCACGGCCCATCAGACCCCGTGGTGCGCTCCGACCTCCTGTCGTCGGAGCGCAAGCCCGCACGGGGATCAGTCGTCTAGGCGAAGTTTCTCGAGGGCGTGCCGAACGACGGGAATCGTGTTGTCCGACAGCACCCCGCGATAGCACCGGTGGGGCAGTCACAGTTTATGGGCTCCGCGTTCACGATCTCGGATTCCCAGCGGTCGGCAGACACGGAGAAGTCAACCAGCCCGTCATCGGGCTACCGATGCATCACAATCGACACACTCACATCGGCGGCGGGCATCTCGGTGCCGCACTCTTCCCGCGCGTCAGCACTCAGGCAGACACGGTGATTCCCATCCTCAGGTGGCCGGCCGGCCCACTGCAGCTTCCCCCCTCTTACCCCGTGTGGAAGCGCCGCAGCAGGAGCACCTCATCTGGCCGGACCAGAGAGATGTGCACCGCCGCCTCCCCCGGAATCGCGTTTGCACCTGGCGCCTTCCGCCATCGGCACCTTGTTCCCTCCTCCGTGTATCCGAGCCCCGGCACTTGCGAGCGGCTGCTCGGGATCGTGTCCCCGCGCAGCCCTCAGAACCATCCGGCCTACTGGCTCCGGCGCCGTCTCGGAGAGCCCCGCCGGCTTTATGGGCACGGATATAGGATCCCGGGGGGATGGGCGGAGGACATTATGAGACTTCTCTACTACACTCTTTGAGGCAGGGACGGGCGGGCGCGGTCGCGAATGCGCCCTGTGGCTTTAGGCGAAATGTTGGATGGGAGGACGGCCGATGGCAAGTGAGGCGTTCGGGGCTCCCGGACTTCCCGGCCGGTGGACCTCAGCACAAAAGAGCGGCGTAGGGGCAGCGTTTGACGGCAGTCCGATCTGGTTCACGCTTTCGCACGGCATCTTGAATGAAGTGTACTGGCCACGCATGGACCAGGCGGCGACGCGTGACCTGGGCTTTATCGTCACCGGCCCTGACGGCTACTTCGCCGAAGAGAAACGCCACGCGGCATGGGTCACCTCGATGCCGGAGGCGGGCGTGCCGTACTACCGCATCGTCAGCACCGCCGTTACCGGAGAGTGGGAGCTGACCAAAGAGATCGTCACCGACCCCATCCGTCCCGTTGTCTTGCAGCGCGTCAGCCTGCGGATCCTCAAGGGCAATCCGGAAGACTACCGTCTATACGCGCTCTTAGCTTCCCATATCGACAACCATGGCGCCGGCAACTCCGCCTGGCGCGGCAGTTTTAAAGGCATTCCCGGCCTGTTTGCGTCGCGTGATTCCTACGCCCTGGCGCTTCTGGCAGCCCCGGACATCGTCGATGGGTCAGTCGGCTACGTCGGCTTCTCCGATGGCTGGCAGGACCTCCGGCAGCACGGGACGCTTCTCTGGCACTTCGACCGGGCCGACAACGGAAATGTGGCCCTCGTCGCCGAACTGGACGCCCGTACGGCCCCCGTGCTTCTAGCCCTGGGGGCGGGACGGACCGCCGCCGAAGCAGCCGTGCAGGCGCGCGGCGCTCTGGCTTCCGGCTTTGACCGGGCCCGCGACGGATACGTCGTCCCCTGGAAGCGGTGGCAGGCCGGTCTGCGCTCGGCACGCCGGCGCCCGCTTTATGCCACCAGTGCGATGGTCGTGCGGGTGCATCAGTCCCAGCTGGTGCCGGGCGGCATCCTGGCCAGCCTCTCCGTCCCCTGGGGGGCCAGCAAAGGGGATGGCGACCTGGGGGGATACCACCTGGTCTGGTCTCGGGACATGGTGGAGGCGGCCGGGGGGCTGATGGCGGCAGGTGATGCGGCCGGAGTGCGCCGCTCACTCGAGTATCTCCGGGCCGTCCAGGAAGTGGATGGACACTGGCAGCAGAACATGTGGCTGGAGGGGTCCCCCTACTGGTCCGGCATCCAGATGGACGAGACGGCTCTGCCCATCCTGCTCCTGGACCTTGCCCACCGCGAGGGGGTCTTGGACGGCGTGGCTGTGCGGGAATTCTGGCCCATGGCGCGCCAGGCAGTCGAATACCTGGTCCAGAATGGACCCGTGACGCCGCAGGACCGGTGGGAAGAGGATGGCGGCTACACGCCGTTCACGCTGGCCGCCGAGATCGCAGCCCTGCTTGCCGCGGCCGATCTGGCTGAGCTTGCCGGCAATCCAGATATCGCGCCTTACCTTCGCGAAACCGCTGACGCCTGGAACGCCCAGGTCGAGCACTGGCTTTACGTCGAAGGCACCGAGACCGCCCGGAAAGTGGGCGTGGACGGCTACTACGTCCGCATCACCCCACCGGACCTGGACGAGGGCAACACGTTCATTCCTATCAAGAACCGCCCGTACGGCGCCTCGACCCAGTCCGCCTCCGCCATCATCAGCACCGACGCCCTGGCCCTGGTCCGCTTCGGCCTCCGAGCGCCCGATGATCCTCGCGTTCTCAACACGCTCAAGGTGATCGATGCCCTTCTGCGGACGGATACCCCTACGGGTCCCTCCTGGCACCGGTACAACGAGGACGGGTACGGGGAACACGAGGACGGGAGTCCCTTTGACGGCACCGGGGTCGGTCGTCTCTGGCCCCTTCTCACGGGCGAGCGGGCCCACTACGCGATGGCCGCGGGAGACCGCAAAGGGGCCGAGAGTCTCCTGAAGACCTTGGAGAGCTTTGCCGGAGAAGGCGGCCTGCTTCCCGAGCAGGTCTGGGATGCGCCTGACATTCCGGAGCTGGAACTGTTCTTCGGGCGCCCGTCCGGATCGGCCATGCCCCTGGTGTGGGCGCACGCCGAATATCTGAAACTGGTCCGATCGCTGGCCGAAGAGCGGGTGTTTGACATGCCGCCCCAGACCGTAGAGCGGTACCTGCGCAAGAAGCCGCCCGCAGCGCCGGTTTTATGGCGTTTCAATCACAAACTCCGGCAGATGGACCAGGGAAGCCGGCTGCGGGTGGAAACCCGGGTCCCGGCCCAGATTCACTACAGCCTCGACGGGTGGGCCACAACCACCGATGTGGAGACCCAAGACACCGGACTCGGCATCCATTACGCGGATCTGCCGACCGCCGGCCTGAAGGCCGGCGATCGGGTGGTGTTTACCTTCTTCTGGCCGTACAGTGCCAACTGGGAAGGGGCCGACTTCGAAGTCGTGGTAGCCGGCTAGCCGCCCAGCGCCTGCCGGACGGTCTGCATCAGCATGCCCTCAGGCACCGCCCCGGTGACCTGCGCCTTGCCGTTGACGACCGTCATAGGAACGCCGGTGACGCGGTAGCGATTGGAGAGCGCGTCGAAGCTCCCCGCATCCACCATGTCGGCGACCACATGAGTGGGGTTGAGCCGCGCGATGTCGTGTGCCAGGCTAACTGCCCGGGGGCAGTAGGGTCAGGTAGGCGTCACGAACACCTGAAGATGAAGCGGCTGCTCCAGATTCTGAATATAGCGGACCGTCTCCGCGTCCAGATGGGGAGCGACTTTGGCCGAGACGCTGACCATGTCCTGCAGGAACGTGCCGAACTCGCGGCCGCCGGGAAAGCCTAGGTAACGCACACCCGTCGACTCCCCGCCAACGGCAAAGACCGTCACCGAGCTCGTCATCTCCTCGGGCACGTCGGGGGCCACAAGCGGGGCCGGCCCGTCCCGCCGATCGACAACCACCTTCGGGTTGACGTCGGCTAGATCGTGCAGGAGCTCGTCCATCGCATCCGACGCCGCATCGCCAGTTTTGGGATAAAACAGGACCTCCACCGGGTCCACCATCTTGTCAAGCAGGGCTGCCACTTCCTTACGGAGTGACTCGTCCAGCATCGGCATATGGCCGCCTCCTCACTGCGTTCATCATACACCCGCGGTTTCCCCCGACAGGATTCCCCGACCGCATAAACCGTACTCTATACCCCCATGGGGTATCTTGGCATGTTTTCCCCGATAAATGCGACGATCGGCCCAAGACAATTTAGTCAAACGTCCCTGCCGGCTAGGACGTGTTGGTCGTTACGGTAAGGCGTATCAGACGGATCCGTCTCATAGGAGGCACTATGTTAAGGGTTCATCCAGAATTAACCGACGAGCGGCTCCTGAAGCTGTTCGAACAAGGCGTGGAGCGGCAGTGGAGCAGCGCCCTGCTTGATTGGACCGAGCCGGAGACCTGGGACCGGGTATCGCTCGAAGCCCTTGCCGCCCTCCTGACCCCGGTCTACCTGGGTGAGCAGACGGCCATGATGGGTGTTTCGCTGGTGCTCCCGAAGCTGGCCCTGGCCCACGACACCGAAGCAACGCTGTACCTCTCCAGCATGGGACTCGACGAGGCGCGGCACTTCCGAAATCTCTCCCGCCTGTACAACACGCTGAATGTGAAGCCGTGGGCGACCCGCCAGCTTCCGGAGATGTGGCGTTACCACACGCGCCTCATGAAGAGCGGCGACCCCATTGACTGGCTGTGGGGCATCCTCATCAGCGATCTCTTTGCCCGACTCTTCTACGGCCGGCTCCGCGACCAGTATCCCGACCGCATCATCGGTCGCCTGGCGCGCCGCACGCTGGTTGACGAAGCCAGGCACCAGGCCTTCGCGGACATCTATCTCTCGCCTCGCCTGGTGCATATGACGGCCGAACGCCAGGACGCGCTGCTGGCACTGCGGGACGACCTGTTCCGGACCATGGATCAGCTCACGGTGCGGCTGGAAGGACCGCTGCAGGACCTCGGCTGGTCGGGTCAGGCATTCCTCAACGAGCTATGGGCCGACACCGAGCATTGGGCGGTGCGGCTTGGCATCAAGACCCCGGTGGAAGAACCGGACACGGTGTCGGCCGGCCCGCCCCGCGAGTAGTCAAGGCGTCGCCTCCGAATCCAACTGGGCTTCGAGGGTCACGTGGGTGCCGCCCTGGGGGGCGGTCTTAAGGTCAAACCGTCCCCCCAGACTCCGCGCCCTTTCCCGCAGGTCCATCAGACCGTAGTGCCCCGCCACGCTGGCCGTGTTGGGGTCGAAGCCAACGCCGTTGTCGTCGACGGTCACCCGGAAGCTGCCCCCGTCCGACCGCCACATGACCCGCACCGATGAAGCGGCGGCATGCCGCGCCACATTGGTGAGCGCTTCCCGGATCCAGCCCTCCACCTGTTCGGCAGCCCCAGCCGACAGATGCCGGTACCCGGCATCCGCCGCCTCGACGCGGACGATGCTGGATATGCCGAGTTCGTCGGCGATCCGGCTCACCACCGTGGGCCAGTCGTCCCGGTTCTGACGAAGATCAAAGATGTAGTGGCGGATGTCGGTGGTAATGCGGGACAGCCGATCTCCCAGCTCGTCCAGAACCCGGCGCACATCGGTCAGTTCCGGCGGGATTTTAGGCAGGAGGGTGTCAATCGCCAGGGTCACACCATACAGCGACTGGATGGTGCCGTCGTGCAAGTCCATGCCGATGCGCTGACGCTCCTCCACCACCGCCAGCCGTTCCACCTCGCGATTCAGGCGCGCGTTGGTGACCAGCACCGCTGCCTGCCCGGCTATCAAGCTTACAACGTCCTCGTCGTCAGCTGTAAAGGGGCCGCCTTCTTTGTCCGTCAGATAGAGATGGGCGACGACCTGACTGCCAAAGACGGCCGGCACGCCCAGAAACGTGGTCATAGCAGGATGCCCGGGCGGAAAGCCGGCGGCGCTCGGGTGCGCCGTGATGTTGTCGATGCGCAGCGTCTGGCGCTTGCGCATCACCTCGCCCAGCAGACCGACTCCGCGCGGCAGGCTCGCAATCGCCGACTTCTGCTCGTCAGTCAGCCCCACGGTGATGAAGCGGGCGATGCCGCCGTCGGCGTTCAGGACTGCCAGGGCACCGTAGCGGGCACCGGTAATCTCGCGGGAGAGTTCCACCACCCGCGTGAGAATGACTTCCCAGTCTCGTTCTCCCGCAATGCTCAACATCGCCTCATGGAGGAATCGGAGCCGGTCACGCTGAGCTTGGGTGGTGTTGAGGAGCTCGGCGCTCTGCGCAGATACGACCTTGATGCGCCTGAGAAAGACATGGGAATAGAGCAGGGTCAGCACGATGGCGACCAGAAACAGGAACGGGTCGGTGCGCGATTCCGGCCAGTAGTGGACCAAGATTCCGCGATCCACAATACCGAGCGCCGTCAGTGCGGCTGCTGGTCCGATGTACGCAAACCAGTATCCGCCCCGTGTGAGCGGAGCCAGGGAGGGCGCGCGCGTTGGCTCGGAGGACATCAGCTGTCGGCCCGGTGCTCCGCGCCGCCCTCGCGGCGGGCCAGATAGGCCGCCGCCTCGGCCCGGCGCGCCAGCCCCAGCTTAGCCAGGATGTTGCTCACGTAGTGTTTGACCGTCTTCTCACTGAGGAACACCTGTGCGCCGATCTCACGGTTGGTGAGTCCGTCGGCAATCAGGCTCAGGATCCTCCGCTCCTGCGCGGTGAGCGTGTCGATTGGATCCGCCGGAGCCGAGTGGGTGGCCCGTTGGAGCACCTTGTCCGTTAGCGACGGGTCCAGGATCGATCCACCGTCCGCCACGGTCCGGATCGCCTCGATAAGCTGGGGGCCGCGAGTGCTCTTCAGCAGATACCCAGACGCGCCGGCCGCCAGTGAGTTGAACAAGAGCTCATCGTCGCCGAACGATGTGAGCATGATCACCCGGGTTTCCGGCTGCGCCTCTTTCCAGGTGCGGCAGACGTCGACACCGGAACCGCCTGGGAGTCTCACGTCCAACAGCAGCACGTCCACCGTCGTGCTCTTCATCAACTGGAACGCCTCGGGGATCGTGCCTGCCTGCCCCACCAGGGAGAATCCCGGTTGGCCGTCCAACAGGCCGGCCAGACCCATGCGCACGACTTCATGGTCATCCACCAGCGCGACGCGTACGGTCTCCTGGTCTCCTTCGGCCACGGTCATTCCTCCCAATCTGCGTGTGCCATAGGAACCCATCCATGGCGCCATCGTATCATTCGTACTATTTCCGGTATTATCCGGGCAAGGTACCGAAGGGCCAACGCTTTCTACGCCGATCGGCCGTGGTGTCCCACCGAGTGCCCTCTTAGTGTAAAACCCAAGAGGTGAGTTTCTTGGGTCCCGACGATCGCGGCACGATTCGCGTGACGCTGGCGTCCGACGGAAGCCCGGACGCCCTGGCGGCCGCCGACTGGATTTCCGAACGGCTCGCGCCGTGGGCCGTTTCCTGCACCGTGCTGACGGTCGTGGAGCGGGGCTGGGATTCGGACAGCACGAGTGAGCGACCAGGCCTTGACGTTGATCAGGAGTGGGCGCTTCCCGCTGCCCGCCGCACGGCGCTGCGCTTGAACGGCATCCCTGTCACCATCCGTATTCTCCACGGCGACGCGGTTCGCGAGGTGTTGCGCGATCTCCGTGACAATCCAGCCGACCTCCTGGTGGTAGGCCACCGCGGGCTCCGGGGCGTGGGCGGCCTGGTCATGGGGAGTGTCTCGCAGGCGCTTGTGCACTATGCCCCGGTTCCGGTGCTGGTGATCCCGCCCACACCGGTACGCCAGCCGTCATATCACACCGCCAAGGCTTGAGCACCCAACCATTGTCTTCTGGTGTCTTGTAATGTCCGATGACTGAAGACTCGGGGTGGCGGGGAATCCGCCACCCCGAGCGTTTATGATGGGTAGCTGAGGAGGCCGATCCCGTGCCGCAGCGTCTTTCCGTGCTCCCGATTCCGATTCCCGTTCCGTTGCCGCTCAAGTTCGTTAACAGTTACCGTCTGGGACCGGTCGATGGACCCTGGCTGCTGGTGGATGTCGGCATGGACACACCGGCTGCACGGGAGACCTTTCGGACGCACTGGAACCAGTACGGCAAAGACGCCTATCAGGCCGTGTTCCTCACCCACTATCACCCCGATCATACGGGCCTTTCGGGCTTCATCGCCGACGAATTGCAAGTGCCGGTGATCATGCTGGCCGAAGAGCGGGATCTCACCTACCGCGTGTTCGGACCCGGTGTGCGCACGGGGGACAGGGTGGCGGCCTACTTCCGCGAGCATGGCATGCCCGACGAGCTCAATCAGCGCATCGTAGGTGACCATGCAGAAAATGAAGTGCAGATCAGGCTGCCGCACTCCATGGTGGGGGTTGAGGCGGGCCACGTGTTCTCGCTGGGCGATGAGCGGTGGACGATTCTCCACGCCGCGGGCCACACGCCGAGCCAGGGTCTTCCCTATCATCGAGAGAGCGGGACGCTTCTCGGCGGCGATCAGATCTTGCCGCGGATCACGCCCAACATCTCCCGCTGGCCGGACCAGCCGCACGATCCCCTCGGCCTCTACCTGCAGTCACTGGACGAGTTGAAGCGGCTCCCCCTGTCGGTCATCTGGCCCGCCCACGGCCGTCGGATCGACGCGCCCCTCGCCCGCATCGACGAGATCCTGCGTCACCATGACGAGCGCCTGGCGCGCATGGCCGCGGTACTGGAAAGCGGCCCGATGACCGCGTTCGAGGTCGCGCAGGCCGTATTCCGTCCGGATCTCTCGCCGCATGAATGGCGCTTTGCAGTGGGCGAGTCCCTCGCGCACCTGGTTCATCTCGAAGAACTGGGCCGGGCCAGACTCGTTCCCGGCGTTCTGCCGTATCGGTTCGCCCTGACTGAGGCGGGTTAACGGCTAGCGCCTGCCGCGGTAGCCGAGGCGAAACGCCCAGCCGGTTACGAAGGCGAGGATGCCGACAGCGATTACGAGGGGAACGAAGGTAAACAGGAGCGACATCCCCACGTGAGCGAGCGCCATCGCAGCGTCCTCTCCGCTTTATTTCGATAAGCGTATGCCTCAGCGCCCCTGGAATTTGGGGCGCCGCTTTTCAAGGAAGGCCCGCACACCCTCCTCGTGGTCCTCGGTCCGGGCGGCGACGGCCTGCAGCCACGCCTCGTACTCGAGGGCTTCGCGAAAGCCCTTTTCTGGACCTCGGTGCAGGCCGCGTTTGATGAGGCCGAGGGCGACCGGG
>JBMFXK010000064.1:0-9755 GCA_049964315.1 Clostridia bacterium
GTGAGAGCCGGCGCCGATCGTCTCATTGGACGCGCGTCGATAACGCTTGGACGGCCAAAAGAGCCGCAAAAGGGTGACCGGACTGCGCTCAGGTTAGGCGTGACTTTTGCCTACCGAGGACCTTGCCGCGTTCGCACCCCCACTCCCGGGAGTCCCCGCCGGGCGGCCCTAACTCTCGGAAAAGATCCGGGGAAAGTCACCTCTTTCGAGGCGGCGCGCGATCGCCTCAATTTCAACCCCCAGAGGCCGGTCGCGGTCACGGTAGCTCACGCTCTCGCGCACCCATCGGTACACCCGCGCCGTCTTCTCGGCCAGCCGCTGGGGTCCTACTATGTCAGCAGCCTGGGCCGCGGCCAGCAGCTCGGCGGCCAGCACATGCTCCACGTTCGCCTTGACCCGCCAGGCCTTTTCGGCGCTGACCGAACCCATGGACACGTGGTCTTCCTGGTTCGCGGACGTCGGGATGGAGTCGACGCTGGCCGGATGCGCCAGCACCTTGTTCTCGGACACCAGCGCCGCGGCAGTGTACTGTGCGAGCATGAGGCCGGAGTGAAGGCCGCCGTCTTCGATCAGAAAGGCCGGCAGGCCAGAGAGGGCGGGATTCACCATGCGCTCGAGCCGGCGTTCGCTGATGTTTGCCCACTCTGCGAGGGCAATCGCGAGATAGTCGAGAGCCAGCGCGAGAGGTTCCCCATGAAAGTTGCCGGCCGAGACCACCTCGTCCCGGTCGGCAAAGATGAGCGGATTGTCGGTCGCGGAGTTCATCTCGCGTGACACGATCTCTTCCACATGAGTGAGCGCATCGCGTATCGCCCCGTGCACCTGCGGTGTGCAGCGCAGGGAATAGGCATCCTGCATGCGGATCTCGCCGGGATGCGTCGTGAGGCCGCTCCCGGCGAGCGCCTCGCGAAGATGACGCGCGACCGTCGCATGGCCGGGGTGGGGCCGCACCGCGGCGACGTCGGCATGAAAGGCATCCGGAATACCCCGCAGCACTTCCACGGTGAGCGCGGCGGCCATGTCGGCCACGTCGGCCAGCCTCCGTGCCTGATGCACCAGGAGAGCCGCGTATGCCGTCATCATCTGGGTGCCGTTGATGAGGGCGAGACCTTCTTTGGCCTCAAGTTGGAGGGGCGTGAGTCCAGCCTGCGACAGCGCTTCGAGGCCCGACATGCGCTCGCCGCGGTAGAAAGCCTCCCCCTCTCCCAGCAGCACCAGGGCGAGATGGGACAGCGGGGCGAGGTCGCCACTGGCCCCTACCGATCCGCGGCTGGGAATGACCGGAATCACGTCCCGGGCGAGAAAATCCAGGAGGCGTTGCACCACGATGCTGCGGACTCCAGAATAGCCTTTGGCCAGAGCGTTCGCGCGCAGGATCAGCATCGCCCGCACGATGCTCTCAGGAAGCAGCGGGCCCACGCCCGCCGCGTGACTGCGGATCAGGTTTTGCTGGAGCGCGCGGCGGCTGCCGGCAGGTATCGCCACGTCTTGAAATCGGCCGAATCCGGTGGTGACGCCGTACGCGGGTCGATCCTCGCGAACGGCATTCTCCACCACTCGGCGACTTTGCGCCATGCGGTCGAGCGCTTCCGGGGCGATGGTCGGGACGGGGGCTTTCCCCCAGGCGATCTGCGCTACGTCGTCAACCGTAAGGTGCTCGCCGTCAATCGACCCCGCCATTTATCATCGCTCCGTATGTTCTGGCTGGATAAGCGAGAGTGCACGTCGATCCTCCCGCACGTGCTCCTCGAAGCGTTCTTCGATGTCCCGCAGGGAAATGCTTTCCAGCTCGTCCAGATAGTGAAGCAGCGGCACATCCCGCACGTGAAAGCTGTTATAAGCGTAGGCAAGCTGGCCGGGATTGTTGAACAGCGCCGTGAACTGACCCTGGTTCCGCTTCTTCTGACGCTCCAGCGCCGCTTGGTCGAAGCGAACCCGCGCGAGCCCGCGCTGGATCTGCTCCAGCAGCCGGTCCGGGTCACGGGTCTCCCCGCTCAGGACCGAATACGCATACGTAGGCGCCGCCTCGTACTGGGCACTGAAGCGGTCATTGATGAGGCCGGCCTCGTACAGTTCGAAGAACAGCGGCGAGGACCGCCCCACGATGAGGCTCCACATCATGTCGGTGATAAGCTCCCGGCGGACCAGTGCAGAGCCCGACAGATCCGATACCGGATCCTTGTATCCCACGGCCAGCATTGGCAGCGCCACAGGCATGGTCTGGGCGATGCGTTCCTGTTGGATGTGTTCGGGCTCGTCCGGGAGCACACGCGGGATGGCGGGTTGCCGGTGGAAGTCCTTGCGTGCCTGGTTGTCGCGTATCTGGTCTATCACTCGGTCGGGGTCCACATCCCCGTCCACCAGGAGCCACATATTCGACGGGTGGTAGAAGGTCCCATAGCACTGGTAGAGCTCTTCCGGCGTTATCTGCCGGATGGACTCCACCGACCCCGCTATGTCGAGACGGACCGGATGCTTCACGTACAGCGCCTTCATGAGATTGGAATGGAGCCGATCGCCCGGCATGTCGAGATACATACGGATCTCCTGCTCGATGATCCCCTTCTCTTTTTCCACGTTCTCAGGCGTGAAGTAGGGGTCCTGAACAAAATCGAGCAGGATCTCCAGGCACTGTTCGGCGTGCTCGGTGGTGGAAAAGAGATATGTGGTGGTGAGGTATTCGGTGTACGCATTGGTGCTGGCCCCTAGCCGACTGAAGTCTGACATCACGTCGCCAGACGGCTTCTCAAACAACTTGTGTTCGAGGAAGTGGGCGATGCCATCAGGCACATCCACCATCTCACCGGAGTCGGGAAGGCGGAAATGACTGTCGATCGAACCATAGAAAGTCGCGAAGGTAGCATAGGTGCGCCGCTGGCCCGGCCGCGGGATCACGGCCACCTGAAGACCCGAGGGCAGTTCCTCCGTGACGAGCGTCTCCTGGATGAGGGCCTCCGTCTCACGCATCGGTGGGCACCTCCCCTCGCGCCGTCAGAAAGTAGATCGTGTCCATCTCCACCTGCTCGCCGACCCTGACCATATCGTCTCGGGTTACCTGGGCCAGTTGGGCCCCCAGCTCCTCACTCGACGGCCCGCCGCCGACCAGCCGCGTTTCCAACTCCCGCCCGATGAGGGCGGAGGGCGAGTCAGCCTCCGCTCTCAACTCACTCGTAAAGCTTTCCAGAGTGAACGACATCTCCTCTTCGCTGATGCGGCCCTCTCGCATGTCATCCAGCTGACGACGGATGATGTCGAGCGCGGGCCGGAAGTCCGAAAACTCGATTCCGGCTCCTATCATCATGAGTCCGAGGGCGCCGTCCACCCGCGCATACGCGTAATACGCGAGGCTCGCTTTCTCTCGCACGTTCACGAACAGCTTGGAATGGGGGAAGCCCCCCAGCACCCCGGAATACATCATGAGGGCCGCGTAGTCGGGATCGGACAACTGAATGCCAGTCGCGAGACCGAGCTGGAGCTTGCCCTGGCGGACATCTTCCTCGTCCACTATGAGGCGGCCCTGGTGCTTAGCGGAAAAGAGCGTGAGCGGCGGCAGGGTACGCGTCGAACGTTGGCCCAAGAACCGCTCCCGCACTGATGATTCAAACGTGGCGGGATCGACGGCGCCGACGGCAAACACCATGAGCGGCCAGTTCTTCCGTCCCTCGCTCCAGCGAGCGGTGACGGCATCCGTGCCAATGTCCACCAGATCTTCAACGCGTCCGTAACGGGGCACTCCGAACCGCGCGCCGTCCGCCATGCTCTCCAGGCACCTGAGCAGGGCGTATTGCGCCTTATCATTGATAAGGCCCTCAATCTGCCGATGAAGAATGTCCTTCTCCTGCTGCACGACCGATTCGGGGAACCGACCGTCGGCGGTCAGATTTGGCGTCTCCATCACGGCGTGCAGGAAATCCAGACCGGCCGCTAAGGTGTCAGGATGACCGGGCAGGAAGCGGCCGTCGGGAATCTCCAGACGGAAGGAAAGCAGCTGCCGCTCGCCCATCTTGCCCACGTCGGCCCTGAACGAGGCCCCGTAGAGATCCTCCAGGTGGGCCTGCATAGCGGTAAAGGTGCGGTACCGTGTGGTGCCTCGGCGAAGGCAGTACGGCACCATCGCGGTCAGGGCCGCGGTGCCTGCGTCCAGTTCCTCTACCCAGACCGCGTACAGCGCGATGGTCTTGAATCGATCAGTCGGATGGACATATACCGAAATGCCGTCATGTGTGGAACCGACGAACACGGGCTCCCCCCTCGGGAATAGTCTGCCCCGGAAAGATTTCCGCGGCCGACCGAGACTAGCTCGCCCGCTCGGCCGGACCGACCAGGGCCCGGATTTCCTCGGCATCGAGGGTTTCCTTCTCCACGAGGGCCTGCGCCATCCGGTTCAGCACGTCCCGGTGATTGCGAAGGATGCCCTTCGCCCGGTCGTACTGCTGCATGACGATGTGGCGCACCTCGCGGTCGATTGCCGAGGCGACTTCTTCACTGTAGTCCCTGTCGCGCATCAGGTCACGTCCCAGGAACACCTGGTCGTGACGGGTTCCGTAAGTCATCGGGCCAAGCTCGTCCGACATCCCGTATTCGGTGATCATGCGGCGGACCAGCTTCGTGGATTTCTCGAGGTCGTCCTGGGCGCCCGTTGAGATCTCTCCGAACACCAACTCTTCTGCCGCACGCCCGCCCAGTGACATGCATACCTGGTCCAGCATCTCGTCGCGGGTGATAAGGTAACGATCCTCCTCAGGCAGCGGCATGGTGTAGCCCATGGCCATCCCCCGGGGAACGATGGTGACCTTGTGCACGGGGTCGCCGTGGGCGGTCAGCATCCCGACCAGGGTATGGCCGGACTCATGGAACGCGACCGTCCGCTTTTCTTTCTCGCTGATGACGCGGGACTTCTTCTGCGGGCCCCCCATCACCCGCTCCGTCGCCTCTTCGAAATGCTTCATGTGAATCCGCTTGGCCCGTTCGCGTGCCGCCAGCAGCGCCGCTTCGTTGGCCAGGTTGGCCAGATCCGCACCGGTAAAGCCGGGCGTACGCTTGGCGATAGTGTGGAGAACCACGTCCTTGTCGAGCGGCTTGCCCCGGGTGTGCACCTCGAGGATCGCCACACGGCCTTTCACGTCCGGACGGTGGACGACGATCTGCCGGTCAAAACGGCCGGGGCGCAGGAGGGCAGGGTCGAGGACGTCCGGTCGGTTGGTGGCGGCAATCACGATAATGCCCTCGTTGATGCCAAAGCCGTCCATCTCGACGAGGAGCTGGTTCAGCGTCTGCTCACGCTCGTCGTGGCCGCCGCCGTAGCCAGCGCCGCGCATGCGGCCCACAGCGTCAATCTCGTCGATGAACACGATGCAGGGCGCGTTCTTCTTGGCCTGGTCAAACAAGTCGCGCACTCGGGAGGCACCCACGCCGACAAACATTTCCACGAAGTCCGATCCGCTGTCGGAAAAGAACGGCACGCCCGCCTCGCCGGCCACGGCGCGGGCCAGAAGGGTTTTGCCGGTGCCCGGCTCTCCAAACAGCAGTACGCCCTTCGGGATGCGGGCTCCAAGTTCGAGGTACTTCTTCGGATAGCGGAGGAAGTCCACGATCTCCATGAGCTCCTGCTTCTCTTCCTCTACCCCGGCCACATCGTCAAATGTCACCCGCCGGCGATCGTCGGTGTGAAGCCGGGCCCGGCTCTTGCCAAACTGCATGACCCGGTTGCCGCCGCCCTGAGTCTGGCTGAACAGCACGTAGAGCAGGCCGGCGACCAGCAGCAAGGGGAGGAAGTTTCCGGCCAGCGTCCACCAGATGGAGGTGGTGGCGGGCGGCAGCACCGTGACCGACGACACGCCCTCCGTGACCAGCTTGTTAAACCAGAAGTTGGTTGCGCCCTGGGCGTAGACCGCGTCAAAATGGGTGCCGTTCTTCAACGTCACCGTAATGTGTTCGTTCTGCGGGTTGATCTGGGCGGACGCGATCTGGCGCTGTGAGGCTAGGTGCACGACCTGACTCAGCGGTTTGACCTGGACGGGCGTGCTCTGGCTGTTCAAGAGCTCCATCAGCGTGGCCACGAACAGCACGACGAGAACTATAGTGACGACGCCGCGAAGCCATCGACCTGGCATGAGCTTCCCCTTTCCCAATGGGTCCGCCAAAAAAGCGCTTCATTATAGCATAGCGAGTCGACGAAACCGGCTCGGGACGCCATTCCGAGCGTGGTCTAAGTTTTCCCCCCGGAGGACACGCGCTACAATAGGTCGACACATGACCACCGCGCGCTGACACGTGGGTCCGGGCGGTGCCAGGGAGGCAGCGATGGCCAAGAGCGGCAAGGGCAGCAAGAAGTCCGCGCGATCGGGAAGCTACAAAGATAAATACCGCGGCTTCCAGGTGCCCCTGGTCGCGTGGATCTTCGGCGGCGTACTGGTTGCCGTGGTGATTATCATCGCACTTTCCAGCATCAACACGCCGAATGTGTCCGCGCAAAACGGGAAGCCGGTGCCCGCCTCGGTGCTGTCCCAGCTCACCTCGATCCCGGCATCCACCTGGAATCCCATCGGCATCCAGAATTCCACCCAGCCGGCCGTCGCACGTCCGCTTGCGTTGAAGGCGCCGACTGTGGTTTTCATCGGCGGCGAGTACTGCCCCTACTGTGCCGCCACGCGCTGGTCGCTCACCATCGCGCTTTCACGCTTCGGGACGTTCTCGGGTGTCAAGTACATGCACTCGTCGCCGACGGATTACTACCCGAACACGCCGACCGTGTCGTATTACGGCGGCCACTACCACAGCCCCTATTTCAAGACGGACCTGGTCGAGGAATACAACCGCCAGGGCCTCCCCCTTCAGAAACTGACGGCCGCCGAGGCGAAGCTGCTGGCGACCTACGACGTGCCGCCGTACGTGCCGTCGAGCACCCCGCAAGGCACCTACCCGATTCCCTTCATACTGATCGGCGGCCACTATCTTTGGATCTCGGCCGTGTACCCGCCGAGCGCCCTCACCGGACTAAGCTGGTCCGCCATCCTGGGCGATGTGCGCTCGGGCCAGGGCCCGATCGCCGACGACATACTGGCCAACGCCAATGAGCTGACGGCCGCCATCTGCCGGAGCGACGGCAACCAGCCGGCCAGCGTGTGCAGCCAGAGCAGCATCCAGACGGCGGAATCGCTGCTGCCGAACCTGCCGTGAACGGGCGCCGCTACGCGGCGCTGGCCATGACGGCGGCCGGCGTGCTGATTGCCCTATATCTCACCGTCCTGCACTATGACACCTCAGTGCCGCTATACTGCGTCGGGCAGGGAAACGGCCTGATCAACTGCGGTGACGTGCTTACGAGCCCGCAGTCGGTCGTGATGGGCATTCCGGTCCCGGTGTGGGGTCTCTTCTGGTTTATCGTAGCGGGAATTCTGGTGTGGTTCGCGCCGGTTCGCGACCGGATCCGAGCCTGGCTCATGGCCTGGAGCATCGCCGGAGCCATCGTCGTGATCTACCTGGTGTACGTGGAGTTCGATGTCCTCCACCACGTCTGCATCTGGTGCTCCGCGCTCCACCTTCTAATCCTCGCGTTCACCGCCCTGCAGGTGTACGAGGCCGGCGTCGGAAGCTAGTCGCGCCCCGAGAAGCGCGTGGGGTCGAACAGAGGCAGCACGGCGCCGTTGCCCTTAACCAGGTCCGCAGCCAGCCGTCCGATGGCCGGGGCAAACTTGAAGCCGTGTCCAGAAAACCCCGCCAGGACCGTGAGGGCGGGCCGATCAGGGTGTGGGCCGACAATGAAGTGACCGTCGGGCGAATTGGTGTACATGCACACGGCAGCGCGAACGGGAGGTCCGACCAGGTCCGGGATCAGCTCCTTGACCGCCTGCAGCGCGGGCTTCCAATCTTCTTCGGTCACTGCGCGCGGCAATTCATCCGGCTCGACGCCAGCTCCTCCATGGTGCAGCGCCACCTTCACCGTCGTCCCGTCCAGACTCGGAAAGCCGTAGTACTGGCGACCATCAGGGGCCTGGCGGATGAAGATGGGGGAACGGGCCGGGCCGAAGCGGGCCGGGCCCGCTACCGAAAACCAGAGCTGGACCTGGCGCTCCACCTGGAGCGGCCACCGATTGCAGACAAGATGGCCGGTCCATGCCCCCGCCGCCACTATCGCGCGCTCGGCCCGTATCGTGGTCGCGACGGTCCTGACCCGCACGGCGCCCTCTTCAGCTTCGATTGCGATCACGCGGGACCCGAAGCGAAGATCCGCGCCTCGGGCGAGAGCCTCCTGGACGAACGCCCGAACACCCTCCTCCGGCCTCACCAGCCCCGCCATCGGCTCGTAGACCGCCACCTCATCCGGGTGCAGTCGGAATTGGGGGAAGCGCCTTTGCATCACGCTTCGATTAAGCACCTCGTACGTCAGCGAGTGGGCCCGGGCGCTTTCAATCGCACCCTGGACGACTTCTGCATCGCGGCCACCGATCATGAGTCCGCCGGTCTTGACCAGAAGCTGGCGGCCGCTTTCGTTCTGGAGGCGCTGCCAGAGAGCCCAGGCTTCACGGACGAGCGGGACGTAAGCGGGGTGTTCGAAATACGCCTGCCGGATGATGCGGGACTCCCCATGGGACGAGCCTAGGTCGTGGCCTGGGTGCGGCCCTGCGTCGAGCCCCATCACCCGAACCCCTGATCGGGCGAGCGTCCAGGCGACCGCGCTGCCCATAGCCCCAAGACCAATGATCGCCACCTCGGCGTCCACGTCCACCCTCCTGGTACGATTGTAGCCGTACCGGCTGCCGGGGCGGCCCAGCCCGCCACACGTTCTATCCGCAGCTCTCCAGTCGGGTCCGCGGTGATCCCGTCGGGCCTGTTTTGCCGCGGGAGACAGCCGATCCACGGATGGCCGAAACCCCCGGCCGCTGTTTCCTAGCGTCCGCGCCCCGGCTGTGCGGAGTCTAAGATGTGTGGCGGTCCCAGTGCACTTTGAAGCCCGGTTGCCCCCGAGGAACGGACCAGCGGGTGTCCACGGCCACGCCGGGCACAGCCGCCACGGCTCCCGTACCATCCACCACAATCGGCCACGCCCTCCTCAGGGCCCGCGGCACCTTGCGGTCCACGAACAAGTCCTGCAGCTTCCGGTGTCCGACGCGAAGATGGATGCGATCGCCCGGCGCCCATCCCCGCACCCTGAGCTCCTCCACGTCGCCGGAAATCCCAAGCGGTCCTGCATCTCGGAGCGGCCCCTCCACCACCAGCGACCCGACCGGGAGGGCGAGGCGGCCGGGCCACGGGGGGACCAGCAGGCCCTGCGGCCATGCCACCAGGCGCTCCGGGGGGCGCACGATGAGATCGGCGCCCTGATGCGTGACCGTGTGGCGCCGGGGCCAGGAACTTCCCGCCAGCACGGCGCGGTCAATCTGCTCCTCCGTAACCTGGATTTGAAAGTGGGCGGCCGCCAGCCGCAGGACCCGCCGGCCCAGCGCCGGATGGAGCTCGGACCAGTTTCGAAGGCGGATGCCGCCCCCCTCCGCCACGGGTTCCGCGTGACGTCGATACCAGCGTTCGGCCTCGGACGTCGCCCAGTCGTCTGTCAGGGCGGCGGATCGTGCCAGGCGCACCAGCGCGTCGCTGACGCGGGGGTTGTACTCCTGGAGTGCTGGCAGCAGTTCAAGGCGAATGCGGTTGCGGGGGATGTCCAGGCTGCGGTTGCTGGCGTCCTCCCGCCACGGAATGCCAAGCTCCCGCAGCATGGCCCGCAGCTCCTGGCCGCGAAAAGGGAGCAGGGGCCGCAC
>JBMFXK010000065.1:0-9742 GCA_049964315.1 Clostridia bacterium
GTCCGATCACCGTCGCGGTGCATCTGGAGCGTACCCGGCGTCGGGTGCGCTCTGTGTCGTACGCCGCCTGACGAATTCGCGGGTCGGGCACCGACGGGAGCTGGGGGGCAGGTATGGCGCCGGAGAGGTCTGCCAGCCGTCTCGTGGGCAGATATCTGCGGGAACTGGAGCATGAGCTCGGGAGCCTCCCGCCGGCCGCACGCGCCGCAGTGCTCGCCGAGGTGGGCGCCCATATAGCACAGGCGCGCGGAAGTCGTGCGGACGCGAGTCCGGCCGAGATCCAGCGTCTTCTCGATCGGGTGGGATCCCCGCGCGCCATTGCCCGCGAAGCCGGCGCCCGTCCGGTGGGGCCGCATTGGGGAGATGCCCTGGTACCGTGGCTGCTGCTGTTTGGCGGCCTGGCCTATGGCATCGGATGGCTGGGGGGTGTGGCGCTGCTATGGCTCTCGCCTGTCTGGTCTGTGCGGGATCGGGTGCTGGGCACGGTGGTCGTCCCGGGGGGCCTGCTGGGCGTGTGGATGGTCGCGGCACCGTATGGCCAGACCTTTTCGCTCCCGGGGCCCCCGTTCGTGGGCTATACCATCCTCTGGTTCCTCATCCTGGCCCCCATCGGCGTCGCCATCCATCTGAACGTGGTGCGGCAGAACGCCGTGAAGGCGGCACTCTAGCGATGCAGGGAAGCGGGCGCGGCAGTCAGGCGTGTGCATGATGGCGGCGTTGATGGTGGTGATGGTCGGGCGGCCCACTCTGCTGCGGGCCTGTCCCGGCCGTTCCCCCGTCAGAGGCTGACGCCGGCGAACTGCTCGGGGCAGGAGGCGGCGATGATGACGACGGGGCCGCACTGCTGGACCGCGACGACGACGGCGGCACAGCGACGGAAATAATCGGAGCCCGGGGCGGCGGGGACGAACGGGGACCGAGGAAGGCCGCCAGCGCCACCACGACCGCGGCTCCCAGGCCGATAACCGCATAGCGGGGCTGTCTTGGGAACATCGTCACTCCTAAACTCGACCGGTCTGGTGCAGAGACTCTTTCGAGCCTCCTATACGGTTCGTGTATGACCCTGCCATCCTGGCCGTCACCTCCGGCCGGAAGTCGGGGACAGCTCGGCGGGCGTTCGCTGCCATGCTGGGGGCGCGGCCGCGCGGCGCGGAGAGGTGCGCACGATGTCCGGCTGGCGCGGGCCTAGGCTGGTGCGTTCTGGTCGCGTCGACGGCTAGTGCGCGCCGCGCTGCTGCAGGACGGCGGGGATGGTGCGGGCGAGAATGGCAAAGTCCAGGCCCACCGACCAGTGGTCGATGTACTCGAGGTCGAGCGCCACCCAGCGGTCGAAGTCCTGAATTTCGTTCCGGCCCGACACCTGCCATAAGCCCGTGATGCCCGGGCGCACGGAGAGGCGCTTGCGGGAACTGTCGCCGTACTTCTCCACCTCGTCTGGAAGCGCCGGCCTCGGCCCGACCAAGCTCATCTGCCCCACCAGAACGTTGAAGAGCTGGGGCAGCTCGTCCAGGCTGTACTGGCGGAGCTTTCGTCCGAGAGGCGTGATTCGCGGATCATCGGGGGCCTTGAACACTGGACCGCTCATGATGTTGAGATGCTCGACGGCCTCCCGCAGCGCCTCCGCCTCCGGTACCATGGTGCGGAACTTGTAACAGGTGAACCGGCGGCCGTTCAATCCCACCCGCACCTGGCGGAAAAGCACCGGCGCTCCCCGCTCCCGCCACTTCAGCAGGATGGCCACCGTGAGCATGATGGGCGAGGAGAGCACGATGAGGGCCAGGGCGCCCACCATGTCCACCGCCCGCTTTACGATCCAGCGCGCGGTGAGGTGCGCCTGGGACGGATTCACGACCAGCACCGAGTTGCCGTAAAAATTGTAGAGCTGAGAGCGGTTGGCCAGAGCCCCCACCTCATCCAGCACGAGCCGGACTTCCTTGCCCTGGTTCTCCGCCAGCCTGATGGCCGCACGCAGCACGCTGTCGTCGAGGGGCAGCGCCAGCACGACGGAGTCCACCACCTGGGTCGTCAGCCACTCCCGGAGCCGCAGCACAGCGGCCTGTCCCGCCTCGGCATCGCCCAGCGAGACGGGGGCCATCCCCACCACGTCCATGCCCGCTTCCGGCACGTCGTGCACGGTGTCACGAAAAGTGCTCACCCGCGGCGGGTAACCGATCACGATGAGATGGCGCCGGTCGAGACCCCGGCGGCGCCAGGTGGCCAGCCGCACCTTGGTGGCGGAATGCAGCATCATCTGGAACAGGAACGCCATCGCGGGATACGAAACAAAAATGACGCGTGAAAACCACGTCGCCTTGAGGCCGAATATCAGGACGGCCATCCCGGCGCCACTCACCCCATTGGCTAAAAACAGCATGGCAATTTCGGCCGGCAGCTGATTCCAGCGCCGGGAATAGCCCCGGAACGAGAGCTTCAGGCCGAGCCATGAGGCGCCGAGGACGAAGATGGACCAGGAAAAGTAAAAGGAGATAAGCTGGGCGGAGGCCAGATGCGGATGGAGCGCGAGATAGATGTGCACGACAAGCAGATACGCGGCATACGCGACCGCGGTGTCGGCCAGTACCGAGAGCTCGTCCCATCGGTTGGTCCAGCCTTTAAACATCTAACCTCCTCTAATCGCCTTATATTCGCGCCGCCAAATGCGTCTTCATTATACATTCGTACTTTCGCATGCATGTGCGGGACATGCTGGGGATGCAGTGGGAATGTCCATACCGCGGCGCCGGAGCGGTGTGGGCAACGGGATATAATAGGCCCGAGAACACGCGCTGAAAGGCGGCTTTCGCCATCGTGCAAGAGACCTGTGTCGTGATTGGCGGCGCCGGCTTTATCGGAAGTCACCTGGTGGATAGGCTTGCAGGCGAACAGGGGTATCGCGTCGTGGTGGTTGACAACGAATCCACCGGCAGCTTTCAGAACCTGGAGCGCTGGCGCGGCCACCCATCGGTGCGCTGGGAACGTGCCGACATCAGTCAGCCGCTCCCGGAGCATCGCTTCGGCCTCACCCGGGCCGCCATAATCTTTCACCTCGCCTCGCCGGCCAGTCCGGTGCATTACCGCCGGCTCTCGATCGAAACCCTGCTCGTGAACTCGGTGGGCACCCTGCATGCCCTCGAGTGGGCGCAGGAGCTGGGCTCGCGCTTCATCCTCGCCTCCACCTCGGAAGTCTATGGCGATCCAGAAATCACGCCGCAGCCGGAAGAATACTGGGGCCATGTGAATCCGGTCGGGTTTCGCGCCTGCTATGACGAGTCCAAACGCTTTGCCGAAGCCCTCACGATGGAGTGGCACCGGCGGCATCGGCTGGACGTCCGCATCCTGCGCTTCTTCAACTGTTACGGGCCGCGCATGCAGATGGACGACGGACGGGTGGTGCCCAACTTTGTTGCCCAGGCGCTCCGCGGAGAGCCGCTCACGGTCTATGGCGACGGGAGCCAGACGCGAAGCTTCTGCTACGTGAGCGACCAGGTGGAGGCCATCGTGCGGGCGGCCACCCGGCCCAACCTGTCCGGACAGATCCTCAATATCGGAAACCCGGAAGAGCACACCATCCTGGACTTTGCGCAGATCGTGTCCCGGGTCGCGGGCGTCCCCCTGCGCACCGAGCGGGGCGCGCTGCCGCCCGACGATCCCACCAACCGGCGGCCCGACATCCGTCGGGCGCAAGAGCTCCTGGACTGGCGGCCGACCGTATCGCTGGAACACGGGCTCTCCCGCACCATCGCCGATTTTCGCGCCCGCGGGGTCGCGTCATGAGGGTGCTGGTCACGGGCGGCGCGGGCTTCATCGGCGCTCACGTGGTGCACGCACTGCTGGACGCCGGCCACCATCCGGTCATCCTCGACCGCCTGGATTTCGGCGTCCACCCGCTCCTGGCCGGGTTGCCGCTTTCCATCATTGAAGGGGATGTGACCGACCCGGATGCGGTGGTGGATGCTCTCGACCGCTTTGACGCCGTCATCCATCTGGCCGCTCAGATCAGCGTGCCGTTTGGCGAATCTCATCCCCGTCAGCTGATGGCCGACAACGTGGCCGGAACCGCCGGAGCCCTGGAACTGGCGGAGGCGGTGGGGGCGCGGGAGTTCCGCTGGGCCTCCTCGGCGGCGGTGTACGGCGACCCGCAGGGACGGCTGCCCGTAACCGAAGAGAGCACCGTCGCGCCCGAGTCGTTCTATGGTCTCTCCAAGTGGGCCGGGGAGCGTGCGGTGGACCATTTTGGGTCTGCCCGCAGCCTGCGTACCGTGACCCTGAGGCTCGCCAACGTGTACGGACCCGGCCAGCGAACGGCTGGGGAGGGCGGTGTGGTGGCCCGTTTCATGGATCGCCTGGCGGAGGGAGCGCCATTCGTCCGCGAGGGGGATGGACAGCAGACCCGCGACTTCATTTACGTGGGGGATGTCGCGCGATCGTTCGTGCATCGGCTCGGCGCCTCCCCCAGCGTCCTTCTCAACATCGGCACCGGGGAGGCCACCTCCATTAACCGGCTGGGTGAACTGGTGGCGCAGCAGGGCAACCGTTCGCCGCGCTGGGAGGACGCTCCGCCGCGCCCGGCTGACATTAAAGACAGCGTGTTCGATCCGGAACCGGCCGCATTCTGGGGCTTCCGGGCCGAGACCGTCCTGGCGAAGGGTCTCCAGCTCACCTGGGAGCACTGGCGGCATTGAGGATCCTGTGGGTGTCCGGATCCTGGGACGGCGGGGAACGCGGACTCATCGCCCACACCATCGCAACCCTGCTGGCGGGCCTGGGCCACCACCTCACCTACTGGCCGCTCTCCAGTCCCCGTCACTTCTCGGTCGGCGGCATGCACGAAGTTCTCGAGGCGCCGGCCGGGAAGGGCCTCGGAAGCCGTCTGCAGTTTTTGGGCCAGCTGCGACGGGGCCTCAGGTCGTTTGACGCCATCCTGGTCGAGCAGGATCTGGCGGTCGAGTTTACCGTGGCGGAAGTGGTGCTGGGACTCCGCTCCCGCCCGCTTCTCATCCTCCTGGCCCATTATCCTCTCGGCTACTACCTGGCCGGCCGCGGAGAGCACAACATCGCGCGCGAACGGAAACTGGCAGCCCGGATCCTGCCCCGCTTTGACCAGATCATCACCCTGGCCCCGTCGGTGGGCGAAGACCTCACTGAACACTTCGGGGTTCCCAAGGAACGCGTCCACTCCCTGCTCTGGCCCGCCCCCGCGAAGGCCGGGCGGCGCCCCTCCCAGGGTTCCTCCATCGCCATCGTGGGCCACATCACGGGCATGAAGGGCGTGGATGTCTTCCTGAACACGCTTGGCCATCTCCAGGAGCCGCACTCCACGCCAGACGTCCATGTGTTCGGGGATGGGGACGCGGTGGAAACTGTGGTCCGGGAGGCGGCAGAGCACGGGATCCGGCTGGAGATGGCGCCACTCACTCCCAACATCGTGGAGGACCTGGCTGCAAGCGCCAACCTGTTTTACGGGCCACAGTGGATGGACGGCACGGCATTTGATTATGTGGTCGCCGCGGCGGCCGGCCTCCCCCTGGCGGGGCTGGCCGCGCCGACGGCGCCGGCGGACATCCTGCTCTCCGGCACCATGGGGCGCCTCGCGGGCCTCGGCGAGGTGGCCGAAAGCGGCAGGCACGTGGTGGAATTCATGGAAGACCGTCGCGTGTACGGCGGTTTTCAGGGGGCCGCCGCCATGCTGTATGGCCGCCACACCCCCGACCGGGTCAGCTCCGACTGGGCGGCGCTGTTTCCCGGGTAAGAATGAGCCCCTCCGGCAGGCGCCGCAGCGTGGCCAGCACCCAGGTCGACAGGACCGCGCCCAGAAGTCCGAGGATGACAAACGCTGCCGGGATTCCCAGCGCAAATGCCACCATCCCGGCCACGATGGCGCCGAAGCCGCCGGCAGTGCGCTGCGCCCCCGCCTGCCACATGAAGACGCGGCCCAGGTGGCGGTCTTCCACCGCCCCCTGAAACGTTGCCTCCCACTCCACCTGAAAGATAGAGTCGGCCACGCCGCCGACCACCTGGGTGAAGAGGGCCCAGGCCAGCCGCGGCACCACGGCAATCCCGGCGGTGGCGAGGCAGAACACCACCACGAGCGCCCACCGCGACTCGCGGCGGATCCGAGACGCGAAACGCCCGATGAGCCAGGCGCCGAGGATGTAGCCCCCGGACAGCGAGGCCTCCAGCAGGCCCACGCCCCGTGTGGTGCCCTGGAGCACCGTCCGCACCAGCGGCACCGACAGCACGATGAAGGCGACATCCGTGAACTGGACCAGGATGGCCAGTGCCGCCAGCAGCCGGAGGCGCCGGTCGTCCCAGATCGCCCGCGCGCCCTCGACGAGCGCATGTCGGTAGGCCTGACCCGGATCGTGGCCGGCGGCCCGCACGGGAGGCAGGGTCATCAGCAGCGCCGCCGCCATCAAGAAGGTGGCACCGTCGATGGCAAGACCCGACAGCGCACCAAAGGCGGCGAGGGCAAAACCGGCCACCGCCGGGCCCAGAAGATACATGGACTCCATCACGCCCTGGAGGCGGGCGTTGGCCGCAACGAGGTGATCTTCGGGGACCAGTGCCGGCACGAGGGCGCTCACGGCCGATTGCTGGGGGATGGCCACGATGCCCAGCAGCACGAATGCCGGATAAAGCTCGAAGACCCGGTAGAGGCCAAAGGCGCCGAGCAGGACCGGGGTCACCACGATAACGGCACGCAGGAGGTTCAGCACGACCAGCACCGCCCGCCGATCCAGGGCGTCCACGAGCGGGCTCAGCGCGGACTGCAGGCCGCCCACCAGCAGCAGGTACCCCGCCCAGAGAAATCCGAGCGGGAGCACCGAGTGCGTGTGCGTGTAGATAATCCAGGAGACCCCGATCGAAAAGAACCCGTCTCCGAATCGATTGACGGCCTGCGCCAGGATCAGCCGCTGCCACGCGTCGCGCATGCCGGTTCCCATTCCGCACCGGGAGGCGAAGTCCTCTCCCGGACCGATTCCGGCCGACCGCCGGACAGGCGGTCCGGCGGCCGCCTAGCTGCCGGACAGGGCGCGCCGCCTCGTCCGCACGGCCTCGATCCGGCGGGAGAGGTCAGGGCCTGACCCCGATTCCAGGGCGCGCTCCCAGCCTCGCAGCTCGCGCCGCAGCGCGCGCAGCGCGTCCGACACGGACTCTCGATTGGCCATCAGGATCTCGGCCCAGAGGGCGGAAGGCGCCTGCGCGGTGCGGGTGGCTCCAAGGAAGCCCGGTCCGAGCAGGCCGCGGCCCTCATCCGGCAGCGAGCCGAGCAGGCTGGAGAGTGCCAGTGCGCTCACGTAGGGCAGGTGGCTGGTGACAGCCGCAATGCGATCGTGATGATCCCCTTCCACGAGGGTGAGCTGGACGCCCAGGGGACCGACCAGAGCCGCCATGGCTCCCCATGGAACCGGACGGCCCGGCACCGGAATGAGGGCCCACAGCCGCTCCCGAAAGAGGTCCGGCCGGAAGTGGAGCCTCCCCCCCTGCTCGTTGCCCGCCATGGGGTGGGAGCTCACCACCGGCATGGTGGGGGGCAGCTCGGCGAGACGGGGCAGGACACAGCCCTTGACGCTCGTGAGGTCGGTCACCACCGTGTCCGGCGCCAGATGCTCCAGTGCATCGGACAGCGCTCCGGCGACGGCGTCCGGCGGCACCGCGATCACGCACCAGCCCGGGGCTTCCACGACGCCGATATGGATGCCCTGGGCCATGGCAAACGACTCCGCCTCGGGATCGGCGTCGCGGCCGAACACCCGGAAGCCCGCGGCCACCAGGGCGGCAGCGAGAGACAGGCCCATCAGTCCGAGTCCCCAGATCTGGACCGGGCGCCGGTTCAGGCCGGGGCTCGGGACGTTGGCGGCCAGCCCCTCCCCAAGGAGCGTCTCGGCCTCGGGAGACTGCTGCGGCCGTGTGACGCCGGCCGTATAATACTGCGCGGGCTCCTGGCTGATGGTGTTCAGGGACGTTCCCAAGTTTGCTGTCCGCGTCATCACGATCGCCTCCTTCATCCTGAGCTGGAGAACTGCCTCGGGAGACAAAAAAGCCTCCGCCCCTCAAGGGGCGAAGACACTCCGCGGTACCACCCTCGTTGCGCCGATCGGCGCCACTTGGCTCTCGATAACGGAAGAGAATCCGTCGCACCTACTGTTCCAGGCACCTGCGCTGGAAGTTCGGCTTGCGCTCCCGGGTGTATGACGGGTCACCGGGATGGCTTGCACCTGCCGCCATCTCTCTACGTCCGGCCCGGCCCGCGCCTCCCGGTCATCGCTTTTCGATATTGCGAGGATAGTAGTGAACCCGCGGCGGGATGTCAACGGAGGATTCTGGCAGTCCAGGCGCGAGTCGTGTGTACGGATAGCAAGATCCGGTCCGCGGGACCAATCAACGAGGCGGTGCCGTGGGAGATTGTCTGGGCGCTCACCGACGCCGTGTGAGCTCGCCAGTCGGCCGGAGACTGAACAACGGCATCGACGGGCCACAGCTCGACGCCCGCCAGGCATGCAGGATAGAGAGGGCCCGATGTGCGAAGAGCGAATAGGGCACCGGAGGAGTGGGACCATGCGCTTGACCGTGCTGCCGGACATCCTGGCCATTTGCCGGCTGCGGCCGGACCACGAAATCCCATCGTGGGCGTTTCAGAATAGATCCTTTATGTCGGTGACCTACACTGACGACGAGTTATCGATCGTGTGCAGCGCCGACGCGGTCCCCCGAGACATCCGGCAGCAGACGGGATGGCGGGCGTTCAAGGTGTGCGGTCCCCTGGACTTCGCCTTGACGGGTGTTCTGAGCGGGCTGGCCGCTCCCCTGGCTGACGCGGGTATCTCCGTCTTGGCCGTCTCCACCTTCGACACCGACTACCTGATGGTGCGAGACAGCGCCCTTGAGGCTGCACAGGCGCTTTTGGCGGATGCCGGACACGAGATTACGCCCTTTACGCCTTAACGGATGGGAGGCGTCAGGTTCCTGCGGTCCCTTCGATGGACGTGGCTCACGGTTTCACTCCCGTCGTCCGAGACCCAGGTGGTGCAGCACGTCGCGGGCGCGCGCCGGCCAATTGTGCTGGTCGGCCACCGCCCGCAGGGAGCGGGCGGCCATAGCCTCACGCCGCGTCGGATCGTTCAAGAGGCGGAGGATGGCGTCCGCGAATCCCGACGGAGTGTCGGGAGCCCCGAGCCCGATGCCGAGTGTCTCGACAAAGCTTGCGCTCTCACTCTCGTGCGTGACCACCTGCGCCAGTCCGTGCGCCATGTAATCGAAGATCTTGACCGGCAGGATGACACGGAAGTAACGGGTGTGCCGCCGGGGTACCAGACCTACCGAAGACGACCACAGCCACGGTTCCAGCGTCTCCCCCGATGCGGTGACCACACGGCAGTAGGGAGGGACCCTTTCTGGCTGTTCGGCCGGGCGCAGGACCAGGACCAGTTCGGCGTCGGGGAAGGACCGCACCACGTCCGCCATGGCGGCAACGGCAACCTCCACCCCGTCCTGCGGCCCGTTGGCGCCCGCGTAAATCACGCGGTGCGGCAGCCGCCTGATGTCGGGCGGGGGTTCCAGCACGCGTCCGGCTGGCGGCAGCAGCTCGACTGGCCCCGGACTGATGAGGGAACCGAATGCCGCCGTCTGACCGAAAAGAACCGTCGCCAGACGGCGATACTCGCGCAGCGTGAAATGGTATCCGACCGCCATCAGCCGCTCCTTCGCCGAGCGGGGCGGGTACAGATCGGGAAACCGCTGG
>JBMFXK010000066.1:0-9593 GCA_049964315.1 Clostridia bacterium
GATGCCGCTTATCTTCGCCCTCTTCAATGCCGTGGTGCCTCTTATGATCGGGGCGCGCGACGTGGCGTTCCCGCGCCTGAACGCGCTGAGTTTCTGGTTGTTCGCCTTTGGGGCGGCCCTCTTCAACATCTCGTTTGTCGTGGGCGGGTCGCCGAATGCCGGCTGGACCTCCTACCCGCCCCTGACGGAACTCGGATTCAATCCGGGTGTGGGCGAGAACTATTATCTGGTGGCGCTGCTCATTGCGGGCATCGGTACGACTATCACGGGCATCAACTTCCTGACCACGGTGCTGCGCCTGCGCACCAAGGGCATGACCCTGATGCGGATGCCGCTGTTCGTATGGTCCACGCTGAACACGTCAGCCCTGATCTTGTTTGCGTTCCCCCCTCTCACCGTCGCCCTGCTGATGACGCTCGTAGACCGCCTGGCAGGCACCCACTTCTTCACGCTGACCGGCGGCGGCATGCCCATGATGTACGTGAATCTCTTCTGGCTGTTTGGCCATCCGGAGGTTTACATCGTCATCCTGCCCGCGTTTGGCATCTTCTCCGAAGTGGTGACGGTGTTCTCACAGAAACGCCTGTTTGGCTATGCCTCGATGGTGGCCTCCGTGGTGGGCATCATGGTGCTGTCGTACGGAACCTGGGTGCATCACTTCTTCACCATGGGGGCGGGGCCGGCGGTCAATGTTTTCTTCGGCCTCTCCACGATGCTCATTGCGATACCGACGGGCGTGAAGATCTTCAACTGGATCTTCACCATGTGGGGGGGACGCGTTCGGTTCTCGGTGCCGGTGCTGTGGCTCGTCGCCTTTATCGTGACCTTCGTCGTGGGCGGCGCCACCGGCGTGCTGCTGGCCACCGTGCCTGTGGACTACCAGCTCCACAATACGTACTTTCTGGTGGCCCACTTCCACAACACGCTCATTGGCGGCACGGTGTTCGGACTTCTGGCCGGCCTCTATTACTGGTGGCCCAAGATGTTCGGCTACAAGCTCAACGAACGGCAGGGCACGTGGGCGTGGGCTCTGTTCGTGGTGGGGTTCTGGGTTACATTCGTGCCCCAGTATCTGTTGGGATTTGAGGGGATGCAGCGCCGCATGGCGACGTACCCGTTGGGCCTGGGCTGGCACGGCCTGAACGTGGTGTCCACCGTGGGGGCATTCATCATGGGGGCCGGCTTCCTGGTCCTGGTTTACAACGTGTTGTGGAGCCGTGCCTTCGGCGAGCGCGACCTGACCGGGGATCCGTGGGACGGGCGCACGCTGGAGTGGTCCATCCCCTCCCCGGCGCCTGCGTACAATTTTGCCCGCCTCCCCGTGGTCACCGCCCGGGATGCCTGGTGGGAGATGAAGCAGCAGCGTCGGCGTGCTCCTGTCAAGCTGCGGGAGCAGGACATTGTGCCGCTGGAGCTGCCGAGGAATACGCCGGTGCCATTTTTGATGGGGGGCTCCTTCTTCATCATGGGGTTCGGGCTTGTCTTCACCTGGTGGTGGATCGTGGCCCTCGGCGGAGCCGGCGTCCTGGCCACCCTGGTTCAGAGCTGGTTTGACTACGAACATTCCGATCCGCTCGATGCCAAGCGTGTCGCGATGATCGAGGCGCGACTGGGGAGGTTGGACGCATGAGCGCGGGAGCTCCGGAAGAAATCGCAGCCCTGCCGATCGAGTTTGCCGACGAGGAGCAGAGTGTTCATATCACCGGGTTCTGGCTGTTCCTCGTGACGGATGTCCTCATCTTCGGCAGTCTGTTTGCGAGCTTCGCCGTGTTTCGTCCGATGGTGGGAACAGGTCCAAGTCTGGCGTCCTTGGTCCATCTGGGGCCGGCGGCATTGGAAACCTTCCTGCTCCTGACCAGCAGCTTCACGGTGGGCCTGGCGGTGTTTGCGATGCGGCACCGCCGTCTGCGTCTCGCGACCGCCCTGATTGTCATCACACTGCTGCTGGGTCTCGGCTTCCTGGGTCTGGAGATTCACGAGTTCGCGGCGGACGTCGCTCTGGGCGCCAGCTGGCGGGCCAGCGCGTCTTTGTCGGCCTTCTTCCTTCTCGTCAGCGCCCACGGCGCGCACGTCACGTTCGGGATTTTGTGGGCGCTGGGGCTCTTGGCCCAATTGAGGAGGCGCGGCCTCACCGCCGTCACCGCGCGCAAGATCTTCACCTTCTCCCTGTACTGGCACTTCCTGGACATCGTGTGGGTCTTCATATTTACGTTCGTGTATCTGAACGGACGGATGCTGTAACACATCTCGAGGAGGCGTTCGATGGCCACATCACGGGAACCCCACGTCACCCTGGTGGAGGAACGGGAGGAGTTGGAACACTCGCTCCGTTTCTTGAATCCGCATTTCAGCCACGAGACGTTTCCGTGGGTGCAGGTGGGCGGCTACGCTGGTTCCCTTGCCCTCACGGCGGCGGCTCTCTGGCTTGTAGTCAGCCGCCACCTGCCGTACATCGTGCTGTTTGCCGCGCTCGTGACGCTGGCGAGCTTGCAGGCGATCCTGCAGCTGGGCACCTTCATGCACCTGCGGGAAAGCAGAGGCACCGCCTGGCAGATCCTGGGGCTGGCGCTGGTGCTGGGCATTGCCATCGGGGTCGTGATCACCGCCGTGTGGATCATGGCCTTTAAGTGGGGCTCGGCCTAGGGTGACGCAGGGCGGTCCTGGGGGACGGCCCGCCCGACTTCTCGGGATGGATTGGCGAGAGAGCCGCGGTTAAAGGACCCCCTGGGTGAAGTGCGCAGAGCACACGGCGCGGCACGTGCTGGACCGGCAAGGGGGCCCGCCGATGCTCTTCAGTGCCTTACGGTAGGAGCATAGAACGGGACCGGGCGTTTGCCACGGAGGGAAGTCCGTCACCAGCCCCATGTCCACCAGAGTCTGCAGCACCACGTGGTGGCCCACGCGATACCCATTCGCCACCCGGGTGATAACCCGGATGCGGTCTTCTTCCCGGGCCCAGTCAACCACCGGGCGTGGATCGACCGACTGAAGCAGCGACCGCAGGGTGGCCCCCACTTCCTTGTGGGGCATGAGCAGCCCTGCCGCGAACGCGTCAGCTTCCCCCTCCGCCTCCTCATCACGCGCGGTGAGTTCAGAGACGTGCTGCGTGGTGCCGAGGAAATGATGGCCGATTTCATGCGCGATGCAAAATCGCGTCTGGGGCACGCTCAATCCACCCGAGCATAAGATCCGTAACCCAATCAGGCCCCCCTGGGTCTCGGCCGTTCTCCACAGCACCGTCGGGTCATACGTCAGGCCGAGGGCGTCTGCGATCTCCACGACAGGCCGCGGTATCCGTTCCAGACCGGGGCGGTCCACTGCTAGACTCGCAACGAGGTCCGTTGCCAGCAAATAGGCCTCCAGCCTCCTGGGCAAGCCCGACGACTCCTTCCACAAAGCACTCACGAGTAACGAGATATCAGCACGGGCTTTGCGGGTAGTGCCGTCTACCACACAAACGCGTCAGTCTTTCTCCTCGTGACTTCGGAGCAGCCTCAGCATGCGTGCGTACTCCAGCACGCGGTCGGTTTCTTCCTTGGTCAGCCCGCTGCCGCGAAAGGCAATCTGCAGGTAGTCCTCGGGCGGTTCCCCGGGGGGCGGCATAAGGTCCGCCAGGATGACCCCCAGCGCCTCACTGATGCGCTGAAGACGGGCCAGGGTTACTCCACTGAGACCTGCTTCGATTCGGACGATCTGCTGACGCGACACCCCTACGCGTTCGGCCAGCTGATCAACCGTCAGGCCGAGCCGCTTGCGGAAGTGCCGAATTCGGTGCCCCACCTGAGCGCCGATGACAGTGGACATATTGCCAGTATACCCGATGCCATGTAATAGGTAACCGTCACCGAAAATGCAGTGTGAATACATCAGATGAACTTTACATGGTGCATGATATGCACTAGCATCCGGCTCGAGGCCATGGGCGGTCTGACCCGCCGGGAGGGGTGGCACCCTGGATTTGACGGTGGTCTTTCAGCCAATTGTCGATGTGACCAATGGTGAGGTCATTGGGTACGAGGCACTGGGGAGGCTGCAAGGCCGGGAAGACGCCCTATACGACGACGTGAAGGCCCTGACTTGTGGGCATGGCGCCCTGGTGTCCGCGGAAAACGAACTGCTGGATATAGCCCTGGACGCAGGCCAGGCGCGTCCCACGGGCACGATGTTATTTGTCAATGTGAATCAGCGGCTGTCCCGCCTGTTGGCGGAGCAGGTGCGGCGGGAGCAGGTCGATCTCAGTCATGTCGTGCTGGAGATCACGGAGACTGATGCAAACCCCGAGGTCTGGGCGGCAATCCTCAGCCCCCTGCGCCAGGCGGGGGCCCGGATCGCGCTCGATGACTACGGTGTCGGGCTTGAAGACCTGGCGCGCCTGGTGAAGCTCCGGCCGGAGTACGTCAAACTGGCGGGAGCCGTGCTCAGTCTCACCGGCCGCGACTCGTTCGCAGACCGCACGCTCGACGCTCTCATCCATCAGGCCAACATCAGCGGCTTTGTCCTGATTGTCGAACAGGTAGAGGATGCGGCCGTGCTGGTCCGGCTACGGCGCGCCGGCATCCGGTACGCGCAAGGATTTCTCCTGGGCCGTCCCGCCCGCGAATGGCCTCTCTCGGTTGCGCTTCCGTTTGCATCACCCATCGCCCTGACGGATCCACGCCGACAGGCCTGGGCGCGGGGGGCCGGGATCGGGGAGGCAGACCTGGCCTTGCTGGCCGCCCACCGGGCGCTGATTGAGGAAGTCGTCGACAGCGTGGCAGCGGACTTCCCGGCCTGGCTGGCGAGCACATCGGCTCGCGGCGGGGCTGAACGCCAGCCTATGTATCCGCGTCACAGCGCTCTCGTCCGGGTCTACCTGCAGCGCCTCCTGCGCGGAATCCTTGACGACACGGCCGACCTGGCCGCTCAGGAAGTGGCCCGCACCCACCTGCGGGTCAACGTTGACCTGTCCTGGTACGCCTTGGCGTATGGGTGGCTCAAGACTGCACTGACGGCCGAGCTGGCCCGACGGGGCGCCCTCGACCTGGTCGACAGCGTCCTGCGGCTTATGACCTACGACCAGGCCGCCTCTCTCGCCGTCTATCAGGAAAGCCTGGATTACGATGTGTTGACCCAGGTTCTGACCCGCCGGGCGTTTTGCAACCGCGCGACCCAGGCCCTGTCTGAAGCCCTCGCCGACGGGCGGGCTCTCGCCTTCGTGCTGCTGGATCTGGACGGATTCCAACAGATCAATGACGTCCACGGACACCTGACCGGAGACGAGGTGCTGCAGACGGTGGGTACGGCACTGCGCCAGCGGGCCGCGCCTGACCTGCTGGTTGGCCGGGTGGGCGGGGATGAATTTGGCCTGCTGCTTCCGTACCGAGGCGACAGGCAGTTAAGGCAGGCGGTGGCTGTGTTCACAGAAGGTGTGCGGCAGAGCTTTCCGGACCTGAGGGCAGCGTGGGGGGAGGCTCTTCTGGGGCGCGACGGCAGCACCTTTGACGCACTGTACGGCCACGCCGATGCCGCGCTGTATCGCAGACGCCTCGGATCGGAGTCCAGACAGACGCGGCGGCTCGCCAAGCGATGACGGTCGGTGGCGCGCCGCCATTGCCCTGGCCCGTGGATCGATCACCGGAGGACGACGGCGTGTATCTGACAGCGCAGGTGGGTACGAAGGGGTTCAAGGGGGCACTGGCGTGACATCGCCGAGCGCGGGCTCAGCCCGGCCTCACGCGGCGCGTAACCCACCGTGTGCATGACCTCCTGACGGACCCTTCCCCCACGACGCCTTTCGAACTGATCGTCTGCCTCAATGTCCTAACCTACTTCCACGCGCCGGATCGTGAGCCAGCTGGGGGAGCGGCTGGTGCCAGGCAGGATTCTCTTTGTGGGATCTACCGCAGTGCTGCTGAAACCGGACGCCGTGGATCTCACCTCGGAACGGCCCTCTCTTTACCGCTCCCAGCCCAGTCCACGGGTTACACCCACGTCGGGGAGGCGCTGAGCCCGGCTCATTTGCGCGATGGCGCCGGGTGCGCTCCCGTCTCAGGACCCGGCGAACGGCCGCAGGTCGATGGCGCCGAACTTCGCCACCGGGTGCCGGGAGGCCAGTGCAATGGCTTCCTGCAGACTGGCGCAGTCGAGGATGTCAAAGCCGGTGATGGATTCGCGGTTCTCCTCCGGGGGGCTGGGCGCCACCTCCACCGAGCCGTCGCGCACACGCACCGCCCGGGCGGCCTCGCCGCCGAGCAGTTCCGAGCCCTGGAGGCGGACGCCGCGGCGGTCCACGTCCGAGACCCAGGCATCCAGGTCGGCATGCATACGCTGGCGCTCCTCCGGGGCGAGCAAGGTTCCGGGCCTCACCCGGACGAACATCATGAACTTCACGTCGATGGCCTCCTGTCGGATGGTTGGATATTCACGCCGTGCGATGCGGGGCACTCCGCCACCCGCCCGTAAATGGCACCTGTCCCTATGACGACCGCCGCGCCAAGGACTCATCGCCGTCCGAAGCACGCCAGTGCCTGGCCCGGTCGTGGGGAGTGTTCCCGGGCCGATGAGTTTCCGCCCCGCGAGTCGTCTATTGAGTGCGTCGCCGTTTGCCCGACAGGGCGTCCGCGGCGAAGGACTCCGCGTCGGGACCATCGAAGCCGGCACGACCAAGCCGCCCGCGGGTTCGTCAAGATGGTTTTGCAGGAGCTATCACGAAGGGTGTGGGACACATGTTTATTATGGTCGGAACGCAAAAGGGCCTCTTCCGTTACCAATCGGACGATCGCCGCCACTGGCGGGCGCTTGCTCCCGTGTTGACCGGCGATCCGGTCTTCATCAGCGCCTACGATCGAGACACAAAGACGCTGTTTGCCGGGGTCAACTCCGAGTTTTACGGTCCGTCCGTGCGACGCTCCCGGGACGACGGGGAAACCTTCGACACCGGGGGGCAGGGACTTCAGTATGACCAGGATGATCCTGAGCGGGTGAGCCGGGTGTGGGCCATCCGGCCGGCAGGCGGCGGGCGGGTGTACGCCGGAGTGGAGGCCAGCGGCCTCTTCCAATCGGATGACGGCGGCGACACCTGGCGAGAGGTTCGCGCCCTGCGGGAACACCCGACCCATGAGACATGGGGCGAGGGAGCCGGCGGGAAGTGCCTGCATACCGTGGCGATTGATCCGTTCGACCGGCGCCGCCTGTACACGGCCTGCTCGACCGGTGGGGTTTACCGGTCCGACGACGCGGGAGCCTCATGGCGGCCGGTCAATCGGCACATCCGCGCCGAACATGTGCCGGACGAGCTCCTGTATCCGGAATCGGGCCAGTGCGTGCACAAGGTGGTGATGTCGCCTGCCCGTTCGGGAAGGATGTGGGCGCGCAGTCACTCCGGCGTGTACCGCTCCGACGACGGGGCGGAGACGTGGCAGGCTGTGGATGGTGGCTTGCCGTCCGATTTCGGATTCCCCATGGTCGGTCACCCCACCGAAGCGGACCGCGCGTTTGTCATCCCACTGGCGTCCGACATGGAGCGTTGGTTTCCCGCCAACCGGGCCACAGTCTACCGCACCGACGATGCCGGGGAGACCTGGACAGCGCTTAACGGAGGACTTCCGGCCGAGGCGTACAGTGTGGTGCTGCGCGACGCGTTTGCGGGGGATGGGGAGTCGCCGCAGGGGCTCTACTTCGGCACGACGTCCGGATCGGTCTACGCATCGGGGGATGAGGGAGAGACGTGGGTCACGGTGGCTCAGGAGCTCCCGCGCGTGCTTTCGGTGATGGTGTTCCCGTCGTGATCACCGTCCATCTGCCCGGAGATCTGGCCGACAAGTTTGGGGTGCCCCGTCACCTGCCAGTCGCGGCCGGCACTGTCGGAGAGATCGTGTCGGTACTGGACGGACGGTATCCAGGCATCGGCCACTGGCTGACCGAGGTGGATGGATCCTTTCGCCGGCATCTCTCCGTGTTTGTGGCCGGGCGGCGGCTTGAGGACACCGACTATGCGAAGCGTCTGCTGGACGAGGGAGCGGATGTGTGGGTGATGCGGGCTGTTTCCGGCGGGTGACACCTGCGCACCAACCCGAGACGAAGTCACGCCCGGTACCGGCGCAGGCCGGAGTGTCTCCGATGCAGGCCCGCGGCCTTGCAACATCTTGGAGGATCTGGGCGGGGAGGACGCTGTGGTCGGAGGTACGATGCACCCGGGTGAGGTGGAGATTGGAGCGGAACTGGTGCGACGGCTGGTCCAGCGCCAGTACCCCCGCCTAAGCCAGCAACCCTTGATCGGCATTGCATCGACGGGTACGGTGAACGTGATTTACCGGTTGGGCGACGACCTGGCGGTGCGGCTTCCCCGCCTGCCCGACGGGGCGGCCGACCTGCTCAAGGAATGGGAGTGGCTCCCCCGGCTCGCCGCCCGCCTGCCGCTGGCCATCCCGGAACCCGTGGTGCTCGGTGAGCCGGACCAAGGCTATCCCTACCCATGGGCGGTATACCGGTGGGTGGAGGGTGATCCGCTCGATCGCCTGCGTGTTACAGATGAAGCCGTGGTTGTCAGCGATCTGGCGGCGTTCATTGCGGCACTGCGCGGCATCGAGCCCGAGGCGGGACCACCGTCGGGACGGGAACCGCTGCCCGAGCTTGACGCAGTCACCCGGGACGCCATCGCCTCCCTTCCCGCTCACCTGCCCGTCCAGCGCATATCTCGAGCCTGGGACCGTCTCGTGAAGGCTCCCGCTTGGGACGGACGGCCTGTCTGGCGTCATGGTGATCTGCTGCCCGCCAATCTCCTGATGCGGGAGGGTCGTCTGGCCGCCGTGCTGGACTTCGGCATGGCAGGTGTGGGCGATCCCGCCCTCGACATCATTCCGGCGTGGAGTGTGTTCAGTACCGCGGGACGCCCGGCCTTTCGGGAGGCGCTGTCGGTTGACGAGGAAACCTGGCAGCGGGCCCGGGCGTACGCGCTCCACCAGGCGCTCCTCATCATTCCGTACTATCCCGTCACCAACCCGGGCTTCGTGCGCATGGCGGCAAACACCGTGGCCGAGGTCTTGCGCGACCTCGAGCGCTAGGCTACGCCCACCCTCCCGCCGCGACGGTCTAGGCGGCCGCCGGTGCTGTCTGCGCCCGCCTGCTCAGCGCTTAAGCTCTTGTGGACGCGACGGTCGCCGCGTCGTAGCATCGGTCTCACAGGGAGGGACATGATGCGGGCGGCACTCTACCGACGACGCGGGTCGGCGTCGGAAGTTCTATCGGTCGAAGAGGTGAAAACCCCGGCTCCAGGACCGGGTGAGGTGCGGGTGCGCATCCGGGCGTCGGGTGTGAACCCCACCGACTGGAAAGCCCGCAAGGGAAGCGGCGTGAGTTCTCCGCCCCTGGCCGACTTCCAGATCCCCCACCATGACGGCGCCGGACTGGTGGACGCGGTCGGACCCGGTGTCACCAGCCGGGCGGTCGGGGATCGGGTCTGGGTCTATTTCGCGGCGGTCCAGAACCGATACGGCACGGCCGCGGAATACACCATCGTGCCCGCCGTCAGGACCGTACCGCTGCCCGACGAAGCGTCGTTCGAGCTGGGGGCCTCCCTCGGCATCCCAGCTGTCACGGCCGCGTATTGTCTGGGA